>CANGSR010000317.1 GCA_947456055.1 Chitinophagaceae bacterium | reverse complement strand
TACTGATGTAGCCCTGCACCTCATTAATGAGGAAGTGAGGACTATACTGAGCTATGGGGCGATGTAGTTTAAAATTCAAAAGTAAAAAGTTAAAAGTTAAAACACTATTACTTCAAATCAATCGGGAGTTAAACCATCAACTTTCGTCACTAGAAAACAATAACAGCTTTAGCAGAAATTATTATTGAATAATAACAAATGGAAAAGATAATTAAGACTGATTCGGGGATTGAGATTAAGGAATTGTATTGCGAACCCATAAAAATGGATGAATTGCCTGGGCAATTCCCTTTTACCCGTGGTGTGCATGCTGCTATGTACCGTGACAGGCTTTGGACTATGCGCCAATATGCAGGTTTCAGTACTGCTGAAGAATCTAACAAACGTTATCATTTTCTATTGAGCCAGGGTGTTAGTGGACTTTCTGTAGCCTTCGACCTCCCTACCCAGATTGGTTACGACTCAGACCACCCTATGGCTGAGGGCGAAGTGGGCAAGGTAGGTGTTGCTATTGATTCTCTCCAGGACATGGAATTGCTGTTTAAGGATATTAAGCTCAGCGACATTTCCACCTCCATGACCATCAACTCTACTGCTTTTATACTTTTGGCATTATATATTTCTTTGGCTAAAAAACAGGGAGCTGACATCAAAAAAATATCCGGTACCATCCAAAATGACATCCTAAAAGAATATGCTGCAAGGGGTACCTATATTTACCCACCAGTGCCATCCATGCGCCTCATTACCGATATTTTTGAATATTGCAGTAAGGAAGTACCAAAATGGAATACCATATCTATATCAGGTTACCATATAAGGGAAGCTGGTTCTAATGCGGTTCAGGAATTGGCATTTACCCTTGCCAATGGCAAGGCATACCTTGAAGCTGCCATTGCCAAAGGTCTGGATATCAATGTTTTTGCGCAAAGGCTGTCTTTCTTTTTTAATGCCCATAATAACATTTTTGAGGAGGTAGCTAAATTCAGGGCTGCACGCCGTATGTGGGCAACAATTACCAAAAATCTGGGGGCAACAGACCCACGTGCTCAAATGCTCCGCTTCCATACCCAGACAGGTGGCAGCACACTTACTGCACAACAGCCTAAAAACAATATTGTACGTGTAGCACTCCAGGGTCTATCTGCTGTTCTAGGTGGCACTCAATCACTCCATACCAATGGCTATGATGAGGCGCTTTCTCTACCAACAGAAGAGGCAGCATCAATAGCACTGCGCACACAGCAAATTATTGCCTACGAAAGTGGTGCTACAGATACAGTAGACCCATTGGCAGGCTCCTATTATGTTGAGTCATTGACCAATGATACAGAAGCAGCTGCATGGAAGTTGATTGAAAAAATTGATGCAATGGGTGGTGCCGTAAAAGCCATTGAGCATCATTTCATGCAGGATGAAATAGCCCGCTCTGCATATGCCTACAATAAGGCTATCGAAGATAAAAGCAAGGTAATAGTTGGTGTAAATAAATTCACCTCTGCCGAAATGAGCAAGCCTCCGGGGTTCAAGATTGATGATTCGATCAGGCTTCAACAATCCGAAAAACTGGCTAAGCTTAGGGCTGAAAGAAATAACGTAAAAGCAAGTGCCTGCCTGGCAAATATTAAGCGAATTGCACTGACCACAGAAAATCTGATGCCTGCTGTAATAGAGGCTGTAGAAAACCTGTGCACCCTTGGTGAAATTGCTGATACACTAAGGGATATTTGGGGAGAATTTAAGGGATAAATGTCAATCCAATCAAGACTAAGGGGTAAGATATTGCTAATATCTTACCCCTTAGCTGTATATACATGAATAGATTTACTTAATAGTCAAATACGAAAAATATCTTTACCTTGCATATCCTATTTATGCAAACGATACAATTTGAGGATATTGGCAAGGTGGCATATGCTGATGCATGGGATTATCAGGAAACCCTGATGCAGGCTAATCTTAAAATCAAAGCCAAAAGGTTTAATAGTTCTGATATTACCCTACAACCTGAAGAAAACACCCAACATCATTTATTATTCTGCGAACACCCCCATGTTTATACCTTGGGCAAAAGCGGTCACATGGAAAACCTGCTTGTAAACGATAGCAGGATGAAAGAACTGGATGTTACCTTTTATAAAACCAACAGAGGCGGAGATATTACCTACCATGGTCCGGGACAAATAGTAGGCTACCCTATCCTTGACCTGGAGCATTTCGAAACGGATCTAGGTAAATACATGCGCAAACTGGAAGAAGTGATTATTCGTACACTGAGGCACTATGATATAGAAGCAGGTCGCTTAGAAGGTAGCACAGGAGTATGGCTGGATGCGGATATTAAGGGGCGTGCCAGAAAAATATGCGCTATGGGTGTTCGTTGCAGCAGATGGGTTACTATGCACGGATTTGCTTTTAATATTAATACCGACCTCCGGTACTTTGATTATATAGTACCATGTGGTATTACTGATAAGAGTGTAACCTCATTGCAAAAAGAATTGGGTAAAGTAGTGGACATGAATGAAGTAAAAGAAATTGTGAAGCAAGAATTTGGTATAGTTTTTGAAGCAAATATTATTAATAGTTTACAAAAAGAAGGAATAGTATAAAAGAAATTATTATTTCGCAATTTTTAGAACTTGCAAATACCCTATTTTTGCAAATTGAACCTATAACTATCTATTAAAATTGAGAAAGCGCAACATAACATATTATTGGGGAGACCGAAACCTGCTTATCATTTTAGGCAATAGAACCCACATGCGCATTAAAGCCCTCTACCTGATTGAATTTATTTTCACTATAGGGATGGCCACCATTTTTTTAATGCAGTCCTTCCCGTTACACAAGGCTTTTGTGCACTGGGCTGCCTGTATTGGGGCATCTGGTTTATACCTCTTTGCATCTTACCGTTTTCTGGCAAGGGTATTTTTTACAGAGCGTTTATTATTAGAAAACCACTCACTTACCATTATTAAGAAAACCATTTTTTCGCAGAAGGTAAGGCGCTATGAATGGAAAAACATAGGTGCATTGCATTACGAAGGCAAAGGACAGAAAACAGACCACCCCCTAAAAGGTTCTAGCTTCGACTATTTTGGTTTCGATACACAGGAACACCTTATTCAAAGCCTGCACCACGACGGCAATATGTATTTCGACACACCAAATGGACGTGTATACTTTGCCTCAGGAGTTTACTCCTGGAATGCAGAGGAAATGGTGCAAATGATGAAGCTATTTATAGGCTCAGTCCTCAAACTCGGTCCCGAGTGGAAAGAAATGCTGCAGGAGCAAGAATTTGATGATGCTTCAGGTATCTGATTCTTTATTCCTTTGGCAACTCCTTCTTAGTCAACGTCCTAAATACATCTTCCAATGTCTCTGTTTGGGCTTGCATGGAGTTGATGTTGATATTATTATCAAGCGACCATTGCATCACCTCCCTACGCAGGGTATCTGGCTCCAGGGTAATGAATTTCAATTTATTAGGAGCTATTTGCTCATGACCTTTCAGGTTTTTGAGTTTCTTCAACAATTGGCTATCAAATGAATTTTCAAACTCCACAATCAGCACATCCTGATTGGTATTGGCATGTTTCAATTCTTCAATAGAATCATCAGCTACAATCTTACCATTATTAATGATTATAACCCTGCTACACATTGCTTGCACTTCCTGCATAATATGTGTGGATAGTAAAATGGTCTTTTCACCTCCAATATTTTTAATCAGGTCACGTATTTCTACTATCTGATTCGGGTCCAGACCAGAAGTTGGCTCATCTAATATCAACACTTCAGGGTCGTGAAGCATAGCCTGGGCTAGGCCTACACGTTGTTTATAACCTTTGGAAAGGGCACCAATCTTTTTATGTGCTTCCTTGGTAAGTCCGGTCATAGATACTAACTCTTCAATTCGCTTTGCACTATTTTTACCTAACTTGTGTATACGGGCATTAAATTCCAGATATTCACGCACATACATTTCAAAGTACAATGGGTTTGATTCTGGCAGGTAGCCTACCTTTTTCCTTACGTCCATTGGTTTTTCCTGCACATCATAGCCGCACACGGTGACTGTGCCACTTGTAGCCGGTAGGTATGTGGTAATAATCTTCATTGTAGTTGACTTCCCAGCACCATTTGGACCCAGGAAACCAACTATTTCACCTTTTTTTAATTCAAAGGAAACATTATCAACTGCCTTCTGAGTTTCATAAATCTTGGTGAGCGAAGTAACTTTTATTGACATCAGGAATGTATTGTAGGTAATTAGAACTATGATAAATGAAAAATATCTTTACGAATCGTAAAGATATTCAACTTTATGTATCCAGAATTTTTATGAAATTTATTTAACCAATCTTTTAATGTTCGGGGAAGCTGGATTATAAATCCTGAAAATCCCCTATAATAATAGATACCTCAAAAGGATTTACCTAAAGGAAAAATTACTATTTTGTATATTTAGTACCAAGGAATACGCATTGACTTACACTTGAATCACCTGATCTTGTATAACCATTATCAAGATTATACTCATGTATTGTCAATGTCTTATCACTCTGCAAGGTAATTGAGTATTTCCTCTGGAAATTAGGAAGGCTATCATTGTTATTAACAATAATAGCATAAGTACTTTCATTGCTACTTACAGTTCCTTTCAATAAGCCTTTGCTACCGTATATACTCTTCAATTTTACATTTACCGAAAGAATACCAGCATAACCCGGAGTTACCCATGCGGTATCAATTGTCTGGGCCAAGTTATTACAAGTGGTCAACCCGGCATAACCACCTTCGTACCTGTGAATTGATGAGTCCTGACATTGGCCATTTTCAAAACCTGTAGGGCATCTGCATACGCCTGCATTGCACGAACCACCATTAAAGCAATGTACGTTATCACACACATTCCTGATACAAGAGGTATAAACCAGGGTAGTGATAATTCCCATTAATAGCATTACTGTAAGGAATAGCTGTTTCCAAAACTTCATTGATAAAATATTTGAGTTAAAAATACAAAAAAATCAATCAGCACCTAAAATATAACCCTCTATTTTTAAAAACCTTTTACTAACACCCGTTGAAAATATCCCAATTAGTTACAAATCAATACTTTTCGGGAAAAAATCACCTAAAACAGGAGCAATTTCACATTTTCCGCAATATAGAATTGAGCAATTTCCCTAAAAAGCATTCCAACCCTGAGCAGTGAGTTTATGCTTGTTCCCACTCTTGGTAATCATATTGCAACCATCGTATTTGCCTACAATATGACCAATAACTGTTATTGCAGGATTTTTGAGAATAGTTTCATAGTCAGACTGACGGATACTAAAAAGTAATTCGTAATCCTCTCCCCCACTTAGCGCACAAGCGGCAGCACCCACATTAAATTCTATTGCCATTTTACGGGCATCCTCATGTATGGGTATCTTCTCTTCATAAAGCACACACCCCACATCACTTTTGGTACAGATGTGCAAAAGTTCACTACTTAGGCCATCACTTACATCAATCATAGAGGTAGGCACTACCCCATTCTCCTGCAGCCATTCCACAATATCAGCACGTGGTTCGGGTTTCAGGATACGCCCCACCAGATATGCCTGGCTTTCTAGGTCGGGTTGTATTTTAGGATTTTCAAGGAAAATCTTCTTCTCCCTTTCCAGTAATTGAAGACCCAGATAAGCCCCACCTAAATCACCGCTTACACATAGTAGGTCTAGAACTCCAGCACCACGTCGGGTCACATATTTATCAGGGGCAACTTCACCTATGGCAGTAACGCTTATTACAAAACCCATTTTAGATGAAGTGGTATCTCCACCAATCAAGTCGATATTGAATTTTTCGCATGCTGCATAAACCCCATCATAAAACTCTTCCAGCGCCTCAACCGAAAATTTATT
>CANGSR010000316.1 GCA_947456055.1 Chitinophagaceae bacterium | reverse complement strand
GCCATCATCCCATACTATTATAGCCATTGGCACTTGCAATACACCTGCCGCATTTACACTCTCCCAAAAAAGCCCTTCGGAAGTGGATGCATCACCTATGGTACAGAATACCACCTCATTGCCTTTATTACTAAATCCTTCAAAACCTTTTTGGAGTTCTTCTACATTCCTATACATTTTAGATGCATAGGCAAGGCCCAGGGCCCTCACCATCTGGCCGGCAGTAGGCGAAACATCGCAACTGCTTTGCGGGGCATCAGTAAGGTTTTTCCATTCGCCCTGCTCGTCGAGCCAGCGGGTGCCATAGTGGCCATTCATCATGCGGCCCGCAGATGAGGGTTCGTTTTCCACACTGGTATCGGCGTAGAGCTGTGCAAAAAACTTTTGCAGGTCGCTCATGCCGGTTGCAAACATCAGGGTTTGGTCACGGTAATAGCCGCTGCGGATATCACCGGGCTGGAAACATTTGGCCACGGCAATCTGTGCCAACTCCGTCCCGTCGCCGAAAATGCCAAACTTAGCCTTACCGGTAAGCACCTCACGGCGGCCTATCAGGCTGGCCTCCCTGCTTGCCACCACCATGCGGTAGTCTTCAAGCACCCCTTTTTTAAATTCCTCAAAAGATAACCTTTCCGATTGCTGTTCACTGGCTGTTTGCGGCATATAAAATCAATTATTGACAAAGATAAGATTTGGCAACAAAAAACTGAATTTTTAAGAAGAGGGAGTGGAGGGGGGATTTGCCTTGAATTTCCTTATAAATTTTTGAGGTATTACATGTTTATTCCTTAAATTACAATCGGTTTGAATTCCTATTGATCATCCTAGTCCCTGTATTCATGAAAAATTTAATTGTCTTTTTATTGTTCTTTTGGAGTGTTAATACCAATGCCCAATTTACTTACCAATGGGGAAGGGCGGGTATTGGGGCTACCGAAGTCTTTGCAAGTGCGGCCGATAATTTTGGAAATGTATTTGGTTCTGGAGGGTACGGAACGGGAGATACTATGAATTTTGGTGGTCATATACTTATTGATACCTCTTCGCACTTAAGTAGTGATATGTATGTAGTAAAATTAGATTCCTTAGGGAATTATCTTTGGGCCATTGGTACTATGAGCATAAATTGTCAGCGCATTATTCCAATTAATATGGTTACTGATAAAACAGGCAATCTTTACATTTATGGAGAATTTCGAGCTAATAGAATCGGGGCATTTTCATTTTCATTTGGTGGTTTTTCAATCAATGATTCTATAAACCAAGTAGCGTGCTTTTTAGCTAAAATTTCGCCAGCTGGAAATGTTCTGTTTTTACATAAAATAATTGGTGACTATGCAATAGGAAGAATAGGGATTGACGACTCAAGTTATTTATATATAAGTGGTCAATTTAGTGGTATTCAGGTAATAGGTCATGATACCTTATCATCTGGGTATGATAAAGATGGATTTTTAGGAAAGTTCGATAGTTTAGGAAATGTGGTTTGGATCAAGAGTATTGCTGGTCATGCCAGCGATGCACTTGCCATTAGCGCAAATGGTACAATTTATTATCATGGAATTCGTAGCGATACTGTCATATTTGGTTTAGACACTTTATTTGGTAATGGAGCATATATTTTGAAAATTAATTCGAATGGCTTGTTATTATGGGCTAAAAAAGTGAATATAAATACAGGCTATATAACAGTTGATAAATTTGAAAATATTTATTCAACTGGCATTTTTTCTGGAAATTATATTTTAGGTAGTGATACTTTAAGAACTAATGGTAGGATTGATGTATTTATTTCTAAGTTTGATTCCTCTTATAATTTGTTGTGGTCAAGGTCAGGTGGTGGTCTGGGTGATGATAGCCCAGGCGGTATAGAAGTAGATACATTTGGCAATGTATTTATATATGGAAACATTGAACCGCAGGGTGGAGCATATACTGTAAATTTTGACGGTTTTAGTTTGAATTCCACTCCGCTTTGGGGTGATCCCTGTTTTATTGCAGAATATTCTTCTTGCGGAAAAATTAAGAGTGCGTATGTGAATAGTAGTGGGGGCGATGATGTTCTTAGCTGTAGCCTTACTAAAAATGGTAGTTTTTATCTTTTTATCGATTATCTAGTAACAATGGTACTAGGAGTTGATACTTTTATTAGCCATGGTGGGGAACCTCCATTTTTTGCAAAGTTTAAATATAATGTCTACCAGGATACTATGGCAAGTACACTTTTAGGTATGGATAGTTTATGTAATGGTGCATCAATAAGCATTTCAGGTAGCGTAACATCTGGATTGTGGTATGTAGCAAATAATTCTGCATCAGTGGTTGATGGTTGGGTGACTGGTATAAACGTAGGTTGGGATACCATAATATATATAACCCGAAATGTCTGCGGTGTTTCAGCTTCCTACAAACCAATTTATATTATGGAGAGGCCCGACGCAGGTATAGTTACAGGGCCTTCCACAGTATGTGTGGGAGATACTATATTGTTGAGTGATACAGTGGGAGGCCTAAGGTGGTTGGTAACTAATACCAATGCTGGATTTATTGGAAGTTCGTTAATAGGTCTCCATCAGGGAATTGATTCGGCCTTATTTATTGCCACTAAAGGTGTCTGTTCTGATACGGCTATAAAAGTGATTACCATTTTGCCCCTGCCTTATGCAGGTAATATAGTAGGCCCAAATTTTCTTTGTATTAATGATACTGCGCAATTAATAGATTCTGTGGCAGGTGGTATATGGAGTGTGACAAATAACCGCATAACAGATACCATGGGCAAAGTCAGAGCTATTAAAACAGGTAAAGACACCATATTATATACAGTCACTAATTCATGTGGTATTGCAATAGCTACCCATACCATAATGGTTAAAGCTTTGACAGATCCAGGATCAATAAGTGCCAGAGATATTTGTGACAGGGATACTTTGCAGGTCTCCGAAACCCAGGCTGGTGGAAACTGGTCTTGCTCTAATAGTAATGCAGTAATTATAGGGAATTCATTAGTCGGCCTTGCTCCCGGTGTAGATACTATATTATATAGCCTGACCAATGAATGTGGTACCGCTATTGCTAGCAAAACAGTGAATATTTTACCTGCCCCGGCAGTGCCAGTTATTAGCAGGGATGGATTGGTCTTGTCGGTACCTGATATTTATAACACCTACCAATGGTATATGGATGGTACAACCATACCAGGAGCCAATACCTGGAAATATAAGATCAGTGAACTGGGTAATTATAGTATTAAAGTATCACTGGCGGATGGCTGTTCGGCTAGTTCGGTAAAAGATGATATAAAGGATTGCAGCCCGGCCTCCCTTATGGTTTACCCCAACCCCACTTATGCTAAGGTATATATAGATTGGTGCAAGCCAGTAACTGTAAGAGTGTCGGTAGATGATGGCAAAACCTTCCCTGCAATGCCCCTAATAAGGGAAGTAGACTTAACCGGCCTACCCAATGCCAATTATTTCCTGGCCTTTTATGATGAGCATGGTAATAAAATAGGGGTGAAACAGGTGACTAAGATGGGGAGATAGGGGTGATGGGTTTGTTGAATTTTTGCCATTTAAACACGCTCAATGATGAAAATTTTCAATTAAATTTGTAGTGCAAATTTTGTTTTATGACAGCTACTGAAGTTTTGCGCAATGAGGTAAGAAATTATATAAATGGTGCAGATGAAAAATTGCTAAAAAAAGTGCAGGCTATATTTGAAGAAGTGGATGAAGACATGGAGATAGATAGTCTGCCCGGAGAGAATTGGGAGGATTTGCCTGGACAATTAAAATTAAACATAGAAGCAGCTATTAAAGAAGGTGAGGATGGTATGGGTATACCACATTCCGAAATTCTCAAAAAGTATAGCAAATGGTTCGGGAAATAAGGTGGTCATCAATAGCACTTGTTACTTTCGAGGAGGCTGTTCTATACCTTGAGCGTGATTTTTCTGAATTAGTTTCCAGGAAATTTGCTGATAGGGTAAAGCAAAAAATGGTGTTGTTAATGGTTTATCCCCGATTAGGTCAGAAAGTAGGTAATAAGCCAAACGTTTACAAAACCGTTATTAATAAAAGGATAGTCCTTTATTATCAGTATAAGCCCCGTAAAGGTGAGATTTTGTTGTTGTCATTTTGGAATACTCTTCAAAATCCACAGAATTTGAGAATTTCTTAGTTAAGCAATGTCTGAATTCTAAATGGTTGTCAATATGACACAGGTAACGGAGATTCAAACGTCAAAATGAATTTTATAATTGAATTAGAACAGGAAGTGGATGGGCGTTGGATTGCGGAGGTAATAAATTTACCTGGTGTAATAGCTTACCATGTTAGTAGGGAGGATGCCATGGCTAGAGCTCAAGCAATTGCAATGCATGTTGAAGCTGATAAACTCGAAAATGGGGAACGTCAATCCTTTACTTCAGGTATTTTTTTCAGGGCAGTATGAATATTTAGCCATCTACAAAAGCCCGGCGTTTTTTCGCCACTTTACTTAAAATAGGGAGGGTGCTGAAAAGGCAAAAGGGTTCTCATTGTATACTATCAAAGGAAGGTATGCACGATTATGTTTTTGCCTTTCATGATAATGAAGAAATTGGTTCTAAAATGTTATCACGTATTTCAAAGTCTACTGGGCTTAAGCCTGAAGATTTATAATGATAATTGATTGCTCGCTGTCCAACCCCACTTATGCTAAGGTATATATAGATTGGTGCAAGCCAGTAACTGTAAGAGTGTCGGTAGATGATGGCAAAACTTTCCCAGCAATGCCCCTAATAAGGGAAGTAGACTTAACCGGCCTACCCAATGCCAATTATTTCCTGGCCTTTTATGATGAGAACGGTAATAAAATAGGGGTGAAACAGGTGACGAAGATGGGAAGATAGGGTAGAATAGCAGATTAGAGTCAAAATTGGTCTTTTAATTAAGATTTCTGAAAACTATTATTGATCCTCCTAACCCACTGACATCCAACCACATACGTCCATATCCACCACATAATTCGTCCTGATACTGGTCAGTCTACCGATAATAGTTTTGGTGGTGCGGAAAAGAATCTTACCTTTGCACTCCCAATAAAACGGGGACAGCGATAAAAGTTCTTTACATACTGAGTGAAACGAGATAGGGGGCCAAAGGAAATTAAAAATTAATTTTGGCGGTTTGAAAATAACCACTTACCTTTGCACTCCGTTAGAAAACGGGGGTCAAACAAAGTTCTTTAGAAAGCGAGTAACGAAATAAGGAGTCAAAAGAAATGAAAATTAATTTTGGCAGTTTGAAAATAACCACTTACCTTTGCACTCCTTTAGAAAACGGGGGTCAAACAAAAGATGTTCTTTAGATAGTGAAAAGCGGGCAGCGGAAAACAAGCACTGAAAATTAATAAAAATAATTTTGGTGGTTCGGAAAAAGTTTCTTACCTTTGCACTCCGTTAGCGAAACGAGGCTAACAAGAAGTTAACAAAGAGTTCTTCAAAAAATAACAATGGTAACGAAAGCGTTACCGGGAAATTGAAAAAAGCAGGTGAAGCGGGCAGGCCGCAAGAATGGTTCAACTCCATTATCATTTACAAAAGAAGTCCTGGCTCATAAAGATGAGCCGCCAACCTAAAGGAAGGCAAACGGGATTTATGTTCTTTGAAAGATTGGGAAAAAAATAAAAGCAACAGCATGTAACGATGAAGTTCGTTACAACAGGTAAGACTTAAAGTTTTTCGGAACGATAAGCAAATAGCGAAAACGATTAAATGAGACGATTGATTTTCCGAAGATTTTTTTGAGAATATCAGTCAGTTTCGAACAATTCATTTACAATGGAGAGTTTGATCCTGGCTCAGGATGAACGCTAGCGGCAGGCTTAACACATGCAAGTCGAGGGGCAGCACGGTAGCAATACTGGTGGCGACCGGCAAACGGGTGCGGAACACGTACAG
>CANGSR010000315.1 GCA_947456055.1 Chitinophagaceae bacterium | reverse complement strand
GGGTCTTGAACTAAGAACTGCATATTACCTACTTCTTTATTGTTTGCTCTATACCATTTCTCTTCCATATTCAAAAAAATAGGGTAGTCCACTTCATTAAATTTCTGGTATAGATTTCTAACATCATGAACTTGTATCTGAAAATTCACACCACGGCCCAACGGGCCTTCTAATTTGCCAACATCCCATAACCTACTTTTATCTGTTAGTCCTTCAATCATGAGTTGAGCACCATTAAAAACCAGCATTGCGAAATCTTCTTCTGGTCTTTCATAAAGAACTTCAAAGCCTACTAATTGGGTATAGAACTTAAAACTCTCTTGGAAGTCCATTACTTTCAACTCTGGTATGAGTGTGGGTTTGCTGGTCATAAAAGTATATCCCTAAACCCTGTTAACTACAGCAATTGCCATTCCATCGTATTCCTTTACACCAACTGTTTGTAAGATAGTAGCAGTAACATGCCTGTTTTGGCCTAACATTTCGTTAAGCCTTTGCACGCCCACTACTTTTTCATCAGTACTATTCATGTCGAGAACTTTTCCTTCCCTTATTACGTTGTCGCAAATAATTATAGTGCCTGGGCGGGATAATTGGACTGCATAATTAAAATACTCGACATAGGGTGGTTTATCAGCATCAATAAAAATCAAGTCGAATGGCTCTTCTTTGTTGGCAATAAGGTCTGGCAATATATCCAAAGCCTTGCCTGTTCTCATTTCTACTTTATGTGATAGCCCTGCATTATCAATATTTTTTTTGGCAACCTTGCCATGATGTGGGTCCACTTCTATTGTAATTACCTTGCCGTTTTCCGGCAATGCTCTGGCCAACCAAATTGTACTGTAACCGCCAAGAGTGCCTAATTCCAAAACCCTTTTAGCATTGCAGGCTATCATCAGTACTTGTAAAAATTTGCCCTGATTGGCAGAAACACTATGCTGGGGCAAGCCCTCATTAACGAGTGTTGAGATTGTGTCAGATAGGGCTTTATCTTCAGGTGCGAGTAGGTTACTAATATAGTTATCGACCTTGCTAAATATATCTGTGTTCATTAATGGATTATTTATGTAAGACAAATTTATGTTTTTTAAAATTACAGTCAGCAGGGTTACTGAAATATTGATGTTTTAAACAGAAAGGGGATAGATAGTATGCAATAGAAATTATTGGAGCCAGGGGTGCATTAGATGAGGAATTAATTGCCGAAATTGGAGTAATGAGAGCATTCTAATCACCTTCATTAAAATACCTCACCCAGATTCACAAAAAGTCCACTTGAGCCATTGAGCCCAAAACCATAATCGATGGCTACATTGGTATTAGAGAATTTATTGAACTTCACCCTAAGGCCCACTCCGCATCCCGGGGCTATAGTTTCGAATGTATTGGTAGATTGTTCGGTAAAAGATTGGGCATTTGCAAATACTACACCACCCAATAGGCCATTGTGTGTGATGCCAAACCGGTATTCGCCTTCCAGATAAAGCATGTTTGCACCTCGGTACCTACCTTGTATATACCCTCTGCCAGTATTACTAAAAGGATCGCCTCCAGTATTGGGTAGCATGAGGAAGGGTGCCTTACCATTTACTGTAAGCCAATCGTAGTTCCATAAAGCAAGGATGTTTTTAGAATTACGGGGAAATTTTATGTAGGTACGAAGGTCAACAATTGCTGAACGCCAACTTGCGGTATTACCGAAAATGGTGAGGTTGGGACGGTAAATAACATTTACGAAATTGCCCCCGTCGGGATTAATAGAGTTTTTACGGGTATCGTATAAGAAATTAAAAGTAAAGCCCGAGGCAAATTCTGTGCTATTAAATCCATAGGTTTGGAAATCACTTACCTTATTAGCAGGTGGGTTAAGTTCTTCAATATTCCAATAATAGTCGAGGTTATAGCCTATACCTGCATACATATCTTCGGCCAACTCACGCAGTACTGCCTGGTGCAACCTTAGGCAACTATAATCTACCAGATAGCCATCGTTGAGGGTGCTATACCCACCAAGGCCATAAGTATAAGAAGGGAAAAGCAGATAACGCCAGTCTATGACCACATTATATTTATTGCCTTTGGTATAAATATTGGTCTGCAGGGGGAGTATTATCTGGTTGCGGATGGTATAGGTGAAGCTGGTAAGTATAGATGATACATTTGCGTTCTCGTTGGTATAAAATGATGAATTGGCAGTTACCAAGGCAGCAAAACCTGTTTGTAGTGTATATCCTGCTGCAGGTAAGGGCCCTGAAACGTGCATTTTTTTGCTTTTTATTGCCCCAGTTTCCTGCCGCTTTCCTTTCTTTGGCTGAAAAAGCAGGTTGCCCAGGTCAATAAAGTCGAACTGATTGTTCATTTCGGCTTGCTGCAGTTGGGCTTTTTTTGCAGAGTCGGTGATTGATGAAGGCTGGCTACCAGTATTATTTCCATTAGTTTGTGAACTGGCTTGGAAGCCAATAAACAACATGAGGAATCCCGTAATCAGGTGCAGGCCTTTATTCAAAAATTAGTTCTTTTATATTCGTAATTTACCCCCTAATGAATAATGATGATGTTTCATCTGAATCATTTAGACTAGCTATTATTGCAAAGGTTAAATACTAAGAACTAAGTTAGCAATAAGTAATGATAATAAAACAATACAGCTATAGAATAGCGCAATAGGTACATAAAAATAGCCCCGACAGAGGCTGTCAGGGCTATTTTTATGAATAATAGTTATGAAAAGATTATTGCTGTTGGCTGATAAAATCGTTCAATTCAGTTTTGCTGGCATCAAACGTAAAAATATTAGCTACCTTGAAATAGTTGCCTTTATCTGTAACTTTTTTGTAAGCAAATTTCGCAAAATCAACTTTGGTTTGCTCGAAAGAAA
Organism: Chitinophagaceae bacterium; assembly: GCA_947456055.1. Lineage (GTDB taxonomy): Bacteria > Bacteroidota > Bacteroidia > Chitinophagales > Chitinophagaceae > Nemorincola. The sequence continues at coordinate 3,089 of CANGSR010000315.1, read as the reverse complement.
ACAGGCTACATATTTGCATTACCTGCTCAGATGATACACAATTACCACCAATTATAGTTTTTGCTGTAGATAATTTTGTGTCTTCGAAAGATGACTTGCCGATAGTTTCTTTAGCAGATTTAAAGCTAGGGAAATCCATTGGGTAGGTGCATTGAGCACTTGCTGGTGGGGGAGGGGCTGCATATCCTCCATTGTCAGTTGTAGTATTAGAGTATGTTCTTGTAGTAGTAGTCTGTGTTGTGGTTGTGTTAGTGGTGTTAATTGAACCTGGGTCTACATTCATGTTCATATTTACACCGCCATTGCCATTGTTAGGGTCAGATACATTGATGCTCATATTTACACCTGCACCGCCTACGCTGATATTGGCACCACCTGCGCCGCCACCAACATTGATGCCGATTCCGCCATTGCCTGTATTCACACCACCTGTATTGGTAGTAGTAACAGTAGTTTGAGTTACAGTGGTAGCTGGTGGAGGTGGCGCACCATAATGAGCCACATACATATCAGGAGGTGCTACAAAGTTCACTGGAACTGGTGTTGCACCAAAGAAGCGCATCACTAAATCTCCCTTATTGTTGTGTTTGATTCTGTAAGTAGCATCAACAAACTCATGAGTGCCTGGGTCTTTTGTTGGGATGTTTTTAGAAATAGCTTCTTTAGCAGGGTCTTCGAAAACGATTTTGGCCTGGTAAAATTCTGCTGCTAAACCATCTACACGCACATTGGCCTGTGGGGTTGAATTTTGTTTCACGCTATTGAGAAACAGGAAAAACTTATCTCCATCTTCGCTAAATACGGTTAGCGCACCCTGTCCGAATGAAAATACCGGTAATAGTCCGATACATAGTAGTAATGCAAAACGTAATTTCATAAACTCCAGTTTTAGTTTGTAAAAATAATATTTTTTTCAGTTATCTATAATTTATCAGGATAAAAAAGAGGTTAAATAAAATGGGATTAACCCTTTAAACCGCTGATTTTAGGGACAAAATTAGGGACAAAATGCACGATTTGCTGTAATCCTTGTTGCAAAGATGTGTAATCTTGTTGCTTTTTGTTTGAATTAGGGATTAATAGTGCCGAAATCGGGGTTTTAGAATAAAAATGACCTTAGTCCTAGTTTCTGCAAATAACCTATGGTAAACCAACTAAGAATACCGATTGCCAGCAGTAAGATAGTGCTCACTATTATTTGGGATTGCATTTTTTCCTTTCGCCTGATACCCGGGAAGTATACATAGCCTATAATTATACCACTTACCAGGCCGCCAATATGGGCTGCATTATCTACATTGCCCTGCATGCCCATAAACAGATTGAAGACCACAAAAAATAAGATGCTCCGCATCATGGTGTTTCTTGCTGTGCGGCTGATGAAATTAGTGGTAAGCATTGCGAGGAATACACCATACATCCCAAATATTGCTCCTGATGCCCCTACACCAACGGAATAGGGGTGCATAAGCATACTGAGCAATCCGGCGCATACCCCACTTAGTATATAAGACACGGCAAACCTGAACTTGCCCTGCAATGGTTCCAGCAACTGCCCAATATAAACCAGTGCAAACATATTGAACAGAATATGCAGAAACCCGGCATGGAGGAACATATAGGTAATCATTCGCCAGCTTTGCCCTGCCACTACTGCCTGCCTGTTTACGCCTCCCCAGGCAAAGAGCGCATCAACCGATGGTTGTATGGGTGATACCCCACCTGCGCACATCAACAAGAAGACCAACACATTCAGGTAGATGAGAATGGGGGTGACCATATAGGTGGGCGAGGGCATGAGTGCACCGTATTTTTCGCGAACCAGGGGGCTTTGTATCCTTTGGGCTGCCTCAATTTTGGAGAGCATTTCCACAACGGTATGTCTAAACCGGTCGGCATTCAGTTGGTTTTGGTGCTCGTGGTAATAATATTCGTTAGCAGCTATGCTGTGGAAGGTGGCTATCCCCTCAGACATTGTAATGGTTATAATCTCACCTAGTATATTGTTGATGCCCCTGGTATGATAAATAAGGGTATTGCCTGAAACAGAATATCTCTTCCACTTCAATTTTTCAGCAGCCCTTTGGGCAACATTGAAATAAAGCGGTAGAGGTACATCACCTATTGGAAATTCTATTTGTAGTTCAGGATTCAATATGGAAATTTACAGGTAATAAAATGATGAAAAAGAGAAATCCCCCTAACCCCTTCGCTCCACACAAGGCCAACGCCTCAAGGGGGAATTGCCACTTCAAGATTATTGGGCAATTGGTCATTTATTTAGCTTTATGATGACGTTGTGTTATTTGGCGATGAAATACGCTGATGAAATATCATTTTGAATCTAAGAAGCTTGTGCCTCCATACTTTTTAAAGGGTTTCTCTGTTTCCATTTGCCATCTTCTACTGCCTCGAAATAGCAAACGAACCACTTAATAACAAAATCGGGGATATTGGCCATTTTTATTAGATAGTCAAGGCTTTTGGGTTTGGCACCCAGGCTTGCCTTGGCATCGAAGGAGGTTCTTCCTAGTTTCAAGATTCCCTTTCTTAACTGTATAGCCCTTTCAAGGCCGGAAAACAGGATATTGAAATACAATTGGTATTCATTATTCAGCTCGTAATTGATACCTATATAGTATACCTCATAGTTATCGTGGGTTACAAAGGCACTATAAAATGCTACCAGTTTATCCTCCAGAAAATAACCGTAAACTTCAAAATTGTCCTTGTATAGTTTCTTTAAAGAAATAAAATAGTCGCTACAAGTTTGCGATAACACAAATGCTTGTTTGGTGGTTACTTCACTATACAGGCGGTAGATATCGGGTTGTAATTGCTTTATTTGCTCCTCGCTAAGTGCACTAATAGTTAGTTTATTACGCAACTCAATAGCCTTTTTGGCCCTTGTTTTGTACTTTCTGCTTAATGCTGCTGTGTAGTCATTGAAAGATTTCCAATTGGCATCCACCTCCATTTGCATTATTTGGTCATCCCATGGTTTTTGGTAGCCCATGCCATTGAGGTTGCAACATGTTGATGATGAAGGAGTAGGAATGTCTTTGAGAATAACCGCCACCACTTTTTCG
>CANGSR010000314.1 GCA_947456055.1 Chitinophagaceae bacterium | reverse complement strand
CATCTCCCTTCATACCTGGCATCAACCAATCTGAAATAACTACATATATAACTTCTTCGTTTAAGCCCCTGAGTTCCTCAATTATTTCAAGGGCTTCTTCAGCCGATTCGGCAAATTCATAATTGTAACTGTTCCCGAAATTTCTGGTCAATTGTGAATTTAGACTGTCAAGAACAATTTTCTCATCGTCAACACATACTATATTTAATATGTTTTTCATATTTATTTGTTTATTGGAATTTTAACAAAAAAGGTCGTCCCTCTTCCTACTATTGAATCAAATGATATTAAAGCAGAATGATTTTTTAATATGCGATTGATGATATCCAACCCCAGGCCACTGCCTTCTCCTGAACCTTTGGTAGTAAAAAAAGGAGTAAATATCTTATCCTGAATATTTTTAGGTATTCCCCTGCCTGTATCTTTAATACTCACAGTAACATATTGGTTGTCACAGGCAATACCAATGGTTAAAATTCCTTTATTATCCATCGCCTGCACCGCATTTACTATGAGGTTGGTCCATACCTGATTTAGCTGGTCGGCATAGCCCATTACTTCTGGCACTTCACTATATTCTTTAATTACAGTTATTCCCTGTTTCAAGCGGTTATGGTAAATTGTCAATACAATTTCCATATTATCAGCCAGATTAATTGCTGTTTTCTCTTCATTATCTGATGAATGAATATAGGTTTTTAAAGCTCTTACTATGCGAGATGCCTTATCCACCGCAAGCTGTATAGTTTCGTTACTCCGTTTTTGGTTCAGTATATTATAGGTCAATAGAATCATTTTGTCAAAATGTTCTGATTTAGCAATATTCAGTAATGCAGTGGAGACGTTATGTATCCCTACCTGTACTAGCCTGTCTGATAAGAAATGGGCATTTTCTATACCTGCTTCTGAAAAACTGTTCCGCATGTTTTTCTTAATTTCCCTTTCTTCCCTGGTAGATAAAGACATAGGGCTGGTTTCTGAATTCATAAGGAATTCACCAAAGTTGGCAAGGTCTTCCTCATCCAATGTATTGGCAATCCAGAACAAATTAGAGAATACATCAGGAAAAGCATGGGAAACTGCCTCGGATGATGATTTTATTGCTCCAAGTGGTGTATTGACCTCATGGGCTATACCAGCAGCTAATTGTCCCAAAACAGCCATTTTTTCCGACTGTATTAGTTTTGTATGAGTTTCCTTTAATAGGGCATAGGTCTTGTTTTCTAAAACATAATATACCAACAAACCAAATATCATGGTGGATATGGACACTATATTAATTGTAATTAATGCCATTGAAATTTCCTTTGTTATTCCTGGTTTAAACAAGATAGAGAATTGTTGGTCGAATAAACCGCATAGGATAACTAATACCACATAAAGTACCAACCATATTACACTTCGCTTTACGTCCTGATAAATCATTGAACCTATTACAGGTAGAAAAGCAAATATCATAACTCCACCAGATGCCTGAAACCCTCCCAAAGAACACTGGAATATAACTGGCATAACCAAACTTATGAAAGTTTGAATATCTCTGGCAAGGATAAATTTTTTACTTTTTGAAAAAAAATAGAGATTTATAAATGAAATAAAAATATAAGTAAATGGAATTAATGATTGGGCTTTCTGATTCATCACAATGGCAATTATTCCCCATATAAATCCTCCAAAACTCATCGCCATACATTCATTGACCAAAAAGTGCTTTTGGCGAATGATATTTTCATCATCGCCCTGAACTCTTCCTATATCTATAATTTCCTTAAATAGATTCATAACATTACCAAAAGTAAATTTATGGTTGGAAATATTCCACTCTTCTCTCAGTTATTATTTAGCCTCTTTCCTTGTAAAATGGATAAACAAGGTAATAAAAATGATACAACCAACACAAAATTTAAAAACAGAATTCATAATTAAATGTACCATTAGCATACTTGCTACAATGATTGAAGCTGTATGGTTGCCAGTGAAAAATAAAACTGTGGCCGCAACTACGCACAACAATCCCAGTGGCGATGCAAAAATTTTTGGTGCCAGGTTAACAGGCATTTTAGGCAGACTAAATAGGGGAAGAATTCGGTTGGACATATTGAATTATTTAACTCATTAAAAAGCCAATTTATCTGGTAATATTTAGCTCATGGGTTTTGTGGTGATAATGAATTGAGCTAAAAGATAAATTCAGTGAAAGGAGATTATACCCCTTTCACTGAATTTAAGACAAACTATTTTTCAATTACAAATTGAACTGTAGTATTTATATTGGCTGAATAGATATGCAAAATATATGTCCCACTAGCCAACGAATTATTAAGTAAGATACGCTCGTTGATAATGCTATTTGCACTTGTCAATAGGTTAGTATAGATCACCTGCTCCAGCATATCGGTTATTTCAATATTCGCTTCTGTTGGGGCATTAGTAAGAGTCCCTTTTAAAAGGAATTCTCCATTATTAGGGTTTGGTATCACCATTATGCCCACATTCTTTTCATTTATAGTATTTACAATCTCTGGTTTTGCACTTACAGTAACGTCTGTAATTGTAGTGCTTGCTCCTGTATCATTTATTACTGTATAGGATATAGTGGCACGCCCTGGCTCAATTCCAGTCACAGATCCTGTTTGCTCATTAATAGAAATAATGCCACCACAATCTAAACAATTCCATTCACCACCTGATCCAGCTTCGTTCACTAATATAGATGAACCTACAAGTAATCTTGCCGAATTGTAAATCGGATTATGTGTTGGTGGTAATGGTCCTACGCTAATGTTTTTGGTTACTATATTAGAACAACCAGAAGCATTGGTAACTGTATAGGTTATAATAACAGTACCCAGGCCAACACCCGTAACTACGCCAGTGGTAGCAACAACTGTAGCACGTGCGGTATTATTACTTGTCCATGTTCCGCCAATAGTTGCGTCTGTAAGTGTAATATGAGCTCCACTTATTGATACATTTGAAGATCCACCAATGGCTGCCGGGGCTGCCGGTATTGCATTAACACTAACTATGTATGTAGCCTTACATCCAAGTGGTGTAGTATAGGTAATAATAGATCCCAGGCTAGCCTCACTTGCTGTTACGCCAGTCACTACCCCTGTTCCCGATACTACAGTAGCTATTGTGGGGGTAGCTGTATACCATGTCCCCCCGGCAATCGCATCCGATAAGGTGATTGAGCCTGTAAAGCAAACACTTGAAGGTCCTGTTATAGGAGATAATGGATTCACGGTTACTATTTTTGTTGCAATACAACCTGTATTAAGAACATAAGAAATTGTAGTAACCCCGGTAGCTATTCCGGTAGTACTACCATTAGTTGCAACAATTGATGCTATACCAGGAGAACTACTAATCCATGTACCACCGGTTGTTGCATCTGTAAGTGTAATTATTTGGCCCTGGCATACACTGGCAGCTCCGGCAATTGCCGACATTGGATTGACGGTAATAGTATATGTGGCAGTGCAGCCTGAGCAGAAATTGTAGGTAATTATTGCGGTATGATTAGCTGCCACACCTGTAACTAGGCCTGTACTACCCACAGTTGCAATAGTTGGGGCACTTGTACTCCATGTGCCGGCATAAGCAGCCTCACTCAATGCTATTGTCTGCCCGAGGCATACTGATGTAGGTCCTGTAATAGCATTGGTAGGACTAACTATTATAGGAGTAGTTGCGGTGCACCCGGATGGAAGCCTATAGGAAATAATGGCTACACCCGAACCAGTACCTGTAATGATCCCTGTTATAGCTCCAGAAGAACCTGCTGTTGCGATACTAGATGAACTACTGCTCCAGGTACCGTTAATAATTCCACCGCTTAAAGTAATAGACTGGCCCTTACACACGCTTGACTGCCCTGTTAAATGTTGAAGTGAATCAATTCCTATTCGGGCAGTGGCAGTACATCCACTACCCAATGTATAAGTAACTGTTGCTGTTAATCCACCGGCAACACCGGTAATAATGCCATTAGTTCCATTAACAGATGCTATAGTGGCACTTGTACCCAAACAGCTCCATGTTCCTCCTACTGCTGTATCGGTTAATGTTATAGTTTGTCCTACACATACCCTCGATGGCCCAGCTATAGGCGACAAAACCCTTACTTTAACCGTTTTGGTAGAAATGCAACCCGAAGGCATAATATATGATACTAAACCAGGACCCGTAGAAATACCTGTAATAATTCCCGAAGTTCCGCCTATAGAGATGGTTGAACTTGAACTGCTCCAGGATCCTCCTGCAGTAGGGTTGGTCAATGTTAGTGTCTGGCCTATACAAACAGTGTTGGTTCCTATATCGGGTATGGCTGATAATGCATTCACAGTTATAGTTTTTAAGGCCCTGCAACTTCCTAATGTATAGGTAATAGTTGTAGCAAGTCCAGATGCAATACCGGTTACAATTCCTGTGGTAAGATTTACTGTCGCAACAGTAGTCGCACTAGAACTCCATGTTCCACCAACTCCTGCATTGGTTAGGGTAATTGTCTGCCCACGGCACACACTTACAGGCCCTGATATAGCAGGCGCAGCAGTCCCCACTGTAAGCGTAGTGGTTACCACACAGCCTGTGGTAAGGGAGTCGGTGATTATAACACTACCTGTTCTAATACCTGTTGCAATACCAGAGGTAGCATTGATTGTTGCAATAGTAGAATCGCTGCTTGTCCACCGTCCAACAGTACCGCCACTATTCTGTAAAGTTGTTGTTCCTCCGGTACAAATTGTTTGTGTTCCGGTTATTGCAGGTGCCACTATAGTAGCACTGCCATCTGTTCCCCAGCAGCCTTCTGACGATTGTGCCCTAAAATAATAGGTTCCGGATAATGTAATTGATTGGGAAGAAGATGGGGTAGTAATAGAGGTGCCACCAGATATATTTCCCTGGAAATAAATCGTCCCACCTGTTCCACCACTAGCTATTATTGGTGCTCCACCGCAGTAGGTCCCACTGCCTGAAACTGTTACAGAGCCTGGTACGGGATTAATAGTCACGGTGGTGAGCGAATAACAATTTGAACCAAACTTGTATGTGATTACTGCTGACCCGGCTGAAACACCTGTAACTACTCCCGAACTTGATACGACACTTGCTACAGCGGTGTTGCTACTGCTCCATGTTCCGCCGGCTGTTACATTGCTGATAGTAGATGTAGCTCCCACACATACATTTCCTAAACCAGTGTTTGCTCCCAATGATAATACAGTGATTCCCGTTTGGGTCATACAACTAGGTCCAAATGAATAACTTATGGTAGCATTGCCATTTGAAACACCTGTTACAACACCAGAAGCCGAATCAATAATTGCTTTTGTAAGATCACTACAACTCCATATTCCACCCGGATAGGCATTACTTAATTGGGTATTATAACCAGCACAAACGCCTGTTGACCCGGTTATGGGTGAAATTGCAATCACTGTTATGGTAGTAGTTACCGTGCATCCTGACCCAATTGAATAGGATATAACTGCTGTACCAGCTGCAATACCTGTTACTATCCCAAGGTCACAGTTTACTGTTGCTTTTGTAGTATTCCCACTTGTCCATAATCCTCCGGGAGATGAATTACTTAATGTTGTGGTTGAGCCTACGCATACTGTTTTTATTCCAGTTACGGTTAGTGAACCTACCACTGTAATTGTTTTTGTTGCGATACATCCAGTACTTAAGGTATAGGTGATGGTAGCAATCCCATTACTGATGCCTGTTACAATCCCCGAAGAGGAACCGACGATAGCTATTGAAGAATTAGAACTTGCCCAGGTACCGCCACCGGCATCACTCATTGTTATTGATGTACCGGCACATACTGATGAGATACCACTGATTGCACCAGGTAATGGATTTACGGTGGCTAATGTAGTATTAGCTGCCCTACAACCATTAGCATCAGTTACTGTAAGGCTATACACCCCACTTGCTGCTGTGGTTGCTGTAGATATTGACGGATTTTGGCTGGTAGAACT
>CANGSR010000313.1 GCA_947456055.1 Chitinophagaceae bacterium | reverse complement strand
ATCTCGCGATATGAGGTGCAAATGTAGGGGGTTGAAACTACACAGCCAAAAATATTTTGAGTATCTTTGGTTTTTCTTTTAAAAAAGGGGATTATTTGCCAGATTTTTTTTGGATAACATAAATATAACCTATACTTTTGCAGTCCCAAATTAGCCCGGCTACTGCGTGGTCAGATTTGAAGGCAAATTTAATTGTTGAGGCATTAGTGTTTTAACTTTCAACTTTTGACTTTTAAATTTTGAATTACGTAGTAACCAAAGACCTGCCGGGCAATTGGTTATTATTCATTTAAAATTTATTATGGCAACAGAAAGCAACCTTCAGGATTATGAGATGATGGTTATCTTCACTCCGGTGCTATCGGAAGAGGATTACAAAAACGCTCAGAAGAAGTTCTCCGACCTTGTAACAAACAACGGCGGACAGATCGTTAACCAGGATGCATGGGGCTTACGCTCATTAGCATACCCGATCAACAAAAAGACAACCGGACTTTACTACGTGTTGGAGTTCAGGGCTAGTACCGATCTTAATGCTAAGATTGAAATACAGCTTAACCGTGATGAGAATGTGATCCGTCACATGATCACCCGCCTAGACAAATTTGCCGTTAAGTATAATGGCAGAAAACGTAATCCTTCACCAGCACAATCTGCGTCTTAAAAACTACTAACAATGGCTAAGCAAAACGAAATTAAGTTCCTTACCACCCAGAGAGTGGAGAAAAGGCCAAAGAAGTACTGCCGTTTTAAGAAAATGGGTATCCGGTACATCGATTATAAAGATGGTGAATTCCTGAAAAAGTTCTTAAATGAGCAAGGCAGGATGCTTCCACGCCGTATTACAGGTAACTCGCTGAAGTTCCAGCGCAAAGTGTCTCAGGCAATTAAGAAGTCTCGCCAAATGGCAATTTTACCTTATGTTACTGACCTTTTAAAGTAGAAATCATGCAAGTAATTCTTATAAAAGACGTAGATAATCTGGGCTCGGCCCACGAACTGGTACAGGTAAGACCGGGATACGCCCGTAATTTCCTGATTCCACAGAAATACGCTATTGAGGCTAGCCATTCCAATACTAAAATAATGGAAGAGCGCCGCAAACAGCTGCAGAAGAAAGAAAACAAATTAATGGCTGAAATAGCACAGGTTACTGATGTATTGAAAGCATCGCCTATAAAAGTTGGTGCTAAAATTGGTATCAGCGGTAAAATATTCGGCTCTGTTACTGCTATTCAGATTGCACGCGCTATCCGTGAGCAGAAAGGTTATGAAATCGACCGCCGCCGCATAAGCATTCTTGACGATGTTAAGGAAGCTGGTATGCACAAGGCAAGCGTTGACTTCGGTAAAGACAATGTTGTTGAAATCGAATTCGAAGTAATAGGCGAATAATCTAATACCTCTTTAATATTTTAAGGCCACCCCATTTCTTATGGGGTGGCCTTAGTGTTTTTATATGCAGCCAACGACATTTGTGTTTTAGGTTGAAAATTAGATAGCCAAGCGAAGGGCTCACCCCGGCTCTCTCTACTAAAGAGAGGGTGTCGAATCCTGACATTTCTGACAATAATTATGAGAGCTTGGTGTGATTACCCACGTCATTTTCAATGAACTTTTGTGTAACAAATTAGGTGGCACCAAGTTTTGGCTAATAAAAGTTTGTACGATGATTGGGCTGCTGTTTCACTTTCGGCTGTTGTTCTTTGAATCCCAGTCGCAGACTGGGTTATTTAGTAGACACAAGTAATCCTTCGGAACACTCACGCAAGTATGAGCCAGTGAGGAACTTTTGTACTTCAAATTTGTATTACTCGAGGCTTTTTTACTTTTGAATTTTTACTTTTGAATTTTCAATCTAGCAACCTCATAACCTGATTATCAATCATTTGGAAGAAATCCTGGGGCTTGTAGGTGCGCCAATTGGGATTGTCCATGATGTATATATAACGGTCTATTTTCGACTTGTGGAAGTCGAATTGGGTTTGTTCGGGCATATTGATTGCAACTACCCAGCCACCTTCATCCCTAATGTCTTCCCACCATTCCTCATAGTAATCCCTGTCGCTACTATGAAAGTTGAGCACATTTTCACTAATCAGGATGTACTTATAGATTCCTTTACCCACCATTAGGTCTATGACGGAACGCTTTAGCTGCATGATGTCATTCTCTACTGCATCATTCCATTCGCCTATTAGCTCTATGATAGCAAAATTCAATTCATAATCTACATACAGCACTTTCAGGTACAATGTCCTTGAACCGAATTCATCCCACTGGGGGTGGATATAATAATTGTAGACCGTATTTGAATACTCAAACTCACTATGTACTACTCCAAAAAATGGTGATTGCTCGTCTTCTTCAGAATTATATAGATGTAACCAATTGTAGTAGGGCTCTATTTCGTGCATTTTTCAAAGTTAAAAGTAAAAAGGCAAAAGTTAAAACACTGTTTTTTTAAATTCAAAAGTTAAAATTCAAAATTCAAAAAAAGTCCTTTCTAAAAAAAAAGTCAAGATAAATCTAGACTGCGTTGTCACCCCTCTCCTTTTTCGGAGAGGGGCTGGGGGTGAGGCCACTGTATAATAAAGTTAAAAGTTAAAACACTGTTTTTTAAATTCAAAAAGCTAAAATTCAAAATTCAAAAAAGTCCTTTCATAAAAAAAGTAAGGAAAAAATCTAGACTGCGTTGTCACCCCTCTCCTTTTTCGGAGAGGGGCTTGGGCAATATCACTAAGTTAAGGATTTTGAAAGTTTTTTTGAGATATCGCTATTTATTGGCTTTATTTGCCCGAAGGGCTAAAATGTGAATAGCCCCCGGTGTAAACCGGGGGTATATGAAGTAAATATTTAATGAACCCCAAAGGGGTTCAATGTGAAAATAAAATAATTATTACCCTTGTAAATCCTTAACTTACTGACATTGGGGGTTGGGGGTGAGGCCACTGCATAATAAATTCAAAAGTTCAAAATTCAAAAAAGTTTTGCGGTTTTTATATAGGTTGAATAAAAAATAGGGATACTAATGGATTTATAAAAAGATAGCTAATCACACCATACTGTATGATTAGCTATCTGTATCACCTATTTACATAGTTTTTATCCTACCAGCTGCCTATATGCCATAGCACCACCGGTTACATTTACTACATTGGTATAGCCTGCACTTTCTAAAATCATACAAGCCTGTGCACTTCTGCCGCCCATTTTGCAATGAATGATCAATTCTTCGTTTTTACGGTCTTCAAGGTCGTCAAGCATCATTGAAGAAATTTTTCCTAATGGAATTAACTCACCACCTAGATTATACTCCTGGTATTCCGCTGGTTCGCGTACATCTATCAGATTTATCTTTTCTCCTGAATCAAGGCGTTTTTTCAGTTCTTCTACTGTAATTGATGTCATAATGTGTTTATTAGATGGGCAAGATATAAATTATCTGCTCAAAATATCCTATCGCAACAGTTGATTTTATTAATTACCGTTGAATAACGGTTGCTGTATGGTTTTTCTTACAGTTTAATGACCTTTTGTGGAGGCCAATTAATACCGAGTAAGCTCAAATTAATGACATACATACCAGGACTAAGGCCAGCGATATTGATTTTACTACCAGTAGTTGTTGAGCCTTTTAAGAGGGTACGACCAGATAAATCACTGACCGTATATGTTGCATTACCATCGTTGCCAAAATCAAGTTGCACCTCATCGGTGGCCGGATTTGGGCTTATTTGCAATGAGTTTGATTGACTATTTATATTGCTAATTACGGTAGGCAAAACTAACTGGCCAAGCAACGGGCGCATCATTATTGCCCCACTTATAGATGATGGGGTCCAGCTACTTAACACTTTATAATATACATGGTTGGAGCCAACCCTGTTCACGTCAAGCCCAAAGTAAAGGCTATCATTATTTCCTTCGGCAGGCTGTGTGGTGCCGGCATAAAATAAGCCTACGGGTAAAACAAGGGGGGTATCAAAAATGTAATTCCAGAAGTGGTTTATAGAATCCACATAGCACGGAGTATATAATTCCTGGGTATAAAGTAGTACATCATCAGGTGAACCATTTATTCCGGCAATAGCCGAATATACATTGATATTGAATGATTTATATGTAGCGAATGGTACCTGTCGGCCAAAGTAAATGGACATGCCCCGCATGGTGTCGGGCTGGTCAAGATAATATTCGATAGCTATCTTTCCTGGCAGGGTAGGGAAGAGGTCGAGATAGTAACTTTTCTCTGCCGAGCCATCATCATAAGCCAGGTAATTATCAAATACCATATCTTTTACAATAGTATCATTTGCCGTGGGGTCACCAGGGCCAACTGATTCTATATAATAGGTGTTTTCAAAAACCACTCTGGTATTAAGTCCAGGCATTGGTATGGTATTGGCGTAAGCCTGGAAGTCAACATCCATCAAACTATGGCCTATCATTGATGCATGATAGGTGGTATCTGATCTTAATACTGCACCATTATTAAGTGCTATGGCATGGTATCCATATATAAACGGTTGCAACATGCCATAGTTGTTGTGAACATCCACAAAATAGTGCGATGACCTGTAACCTGCCGGACTTGCCATAAACTGCCTGTACGGCATGGATGTATAGTCATTAAGCAGGAATGAAGGGTTGCTTGAAAAGCCGAGGTCGGCAATACTTGTATCAGATTGAGAGCGGTTCCTATCCATTCGAATATAATCAACATGCCAATCAGCATCAGCCCAGAGCATTGCAGCCTTATTCACAAAACGGAACTGGAAAAAGCTATCGAAGTATAATGAATCAGCTATGGGTATCATTACCTGTTTGAATGGCCTTACAGGCTGTAAGGAGTCGCTACCATCTAATGACCAAACCTTGATATACCCACCATATTTTGTTCTGAAATACAGCATTAGTGAGTCTCCGTTTTCGGGGTAATAGGCATTTCCCTGAGCCTGGTAGAAGAAACTAAAATAAACACTGTCGGCAGGTGTTACAGTTCCAAGGTCTAAATTAATTGGTTGCGAGGTAAGGCTATCGGCATAGCGGTAATTTATATTGCTGAAACTATCGTAGGGAATGCCATATTTATCCAAACCATCAAAGGTGGCTACACCTCTTGTAATAGGGTTAAGTCCCATCGTATTATTTACATATACCTCAAAATCAGTCCACCTACTTGAATCGGGATAAGATTGGTAACCGGTGAAATCCTCAAAAAAGGGTAGGCTGATTGGGGCAGTAGCTGTAGTAGTTTTACGGGCAAGGAAATTTTTAGTAGTAGACTTTTTTGCAAGAAATGGGTTATGGTCTATATGCCCCACTCTTTCCTGACTATAACAAGTAAAGGGGTATAATAAGGCTAAAATTACCGTTATGTAGGGAGCAAATATCTTCACTATTTTTTCTTTGATTTGTCATCATCCATAACGTCTCGTGGGGCTCTATTATTGCCATGGATTTCATTGTCGGTAGGATGTTGCATTATTTGAAGATCTATAATATCACCTGCTTTAATTCTATTCGGAACCATAGCGTCATTATAGGGTGCTGGAGACTGGTTAACTACAATGGCTGATTCGGTATCAGTAATAGTTTCCATGCTGCTTGCTGGCACAATAATATATTGCAGACTGTACTGCCCTAAGATTGTTCTGGCTTCATCAATAGTTTTACCAATCACGTCTTGTACATCAAATTGGGTATTACCAAAACCATCACCAATAACCAGGCTTATTTTACTACCTTGAGGAATCATTTCACCCGGGTTAATTGGCTGACCCTTATAAGATTGTGCAAGAATGGCACCTGCTGCAATATCGGGCTTATAAGTAGTGTCGCCCATTAATAACTTATTGTTTCTCAGTAACATCTCAGCGCTACGTAAAGATAAGTTTACCAGATTAGGCATAGGGATATGCGGCGGGGTCAACATATTAACTGTAAGGAAAACCGTTCTTCCTTCCTTTACCATTGATCCGGTATCGGGTACCTGCTTCAATACTGAT
>CANGSR010000312.1 GCA_947456055.1 Chitinophagaceae bacterium | reverse complement strand
TATAGACTCTATGCGGAATAAGATGCATTTTGAATTAAGCTTTGGACAATCACTATTATTTATTTCCAATAGCGATTTAGTGAACCTTCATAATAGCAATAACATTGTGTTGCCCACCTCATCCCTACTCTTTTTCGCAGAACTGAGACCTTATAAAAAAATCAGAATACCTGTATTCTTTAATTTACCAACCGAGGCAAAACCATTTTTAGCGAATGGACAATTAGTATATGAAAAGGCCTCACCTACAATCGGTAGTGGTGCAGAGTTTAAGTTGTTTGAAATTAAAATTGATTCAAAGTCGAAGATAGAAACAGAAATAGGGCCATTACTCACAGTAATTCTTGATGGCCATAAAAGCCAGATGGTGCCGTTAATTGCAGGCAGGATAAAGATATTAAGAGGCGAGAATTTCATTATGTATGTAGGTGCCAGTTATACCTTTGGGGTAAATACTTTGGGTATGTTTTATGGAACGGGGAGTGTTTTTTAGTAGCGATTATGCTACTGGTCAAGTATGAATCTCTATGGTCACTATTCTCAAAAAAATATTCCACACCCAGTAGGGGTATTTACTTTTTTGGTTGTCTTACAATAAAGCTACAAATTGTCAGAAGCTATTAACTTTAATCTACGACATCCAGTTTCATCTATGGGCATTGACATAGCCGGTATTGATTTGACACATACAGACAATACCGTACTATTTGAGCAGGTATTTAAAGCCCATTTCAAGGGTCTGCATGGTTATGCATGCACCATCGTAAAAGATGAATCTACGGCAGAGGAGTTGGTGCAGAATGTTTTTTACAAGCTTTGGGAAAAGAAGGAACAAATAAAGGTGCAACAATCGGTGCAGGCATACCTGTATAGGGCGGTTTATAATGATTGTCTCAATTACTTGAAACACAATAAGGTAAAGGCTACCCATCAGGCACATACCAGATATACAAGTAAAGAACATGACGATCATACCAACCCTGCCGTAGTAAAAGAACTGGAAAGGCATATAGATGAGGCCCTGAACGATTTGCCTGAACAATGCCGAACCATTTTCCAGTTGAGCAGGTTTGAAGACCTAAAATACAGGATGATAGCCGACCAAATGGGACTATCGGTAAAAACTGTAGAAAACCAAATGGGTAAGGCCTTGAGAATTTTGAGACAAAAATTGGCTGACTTTTTACCCATTCTAATAATATTGATAATGAATTTTTAAAATTGAACCGTGAACATGAATCAGACTATGAGTGACGATATTTTGGTAAAATACCTAGCAGGTGAAGCAAGCGAGGATGAACAAGCAGAAGTGCAACAATGGCTGAAAAACAATCCTGCCAATAAGAAATATTATTACGATTTTAAGCTAATCTGGAACCTGAGTAAGCACAACTCACCTACCAGCACGGTGAATGAAGATGAAGCATGGACTAGGTTCAAGCAAAGGATAGATAGTGGGAAACCAGTTTCAAAATCAAGTGCATTTGCACAGTCGTATAACTGGATGAAGATAGCTGCTGTGCTATTATTGATGGTGGGAAGTGGTGCCTGGTTTTATAATAGTTATTGGGTGGGGAAAAATATTGAGCCACCAATGGTAGCCCAATCAAAACCAATAACTAATACGCCAATTGTCTCCGCTCCTAAAACAGAAACCACAAACGACACTAACACAAAAACAAAGCAAGAAATACCAGGTGCCAATGATGTGGTAACCGTACAAAAAACAAGCAGGGTAATAGCATCAAAGGATATTAAAACTAAGCAATCGGTAATAGTTAGAGACCCAGGAAATGGTTATATCTGCAACAATACCCCTTGTCCTATCCAGATTTGTATCAATCAAACAATGAAATGCCCTAACAACAAACCGGCAGCCATCACCACCTATAGCACCCTGCAACCAGATCAGCAAGGCGAGCTTGACTATAAGGCAAATAATAAAATAGCCAAAAACTGCTCTCTTACTATTAAAGACATAGAGATAAAAAGTATAGCTACTGGCGAGATGATTATACTGAATGAAAACTCAACGCCGGCTACAGCACAAGAATTGTTCAGCTACATTACAAGGCAGAAAAAAGGAGATATACTGGCAGGCAGTTTTCATAAAGATTGTAATAATCAGGTTGGCGAGCATGGTTTGGTTTTCGATAGTAAGGATGGCAATTGGGTAATGCAATAAGCTTAGTTACACTTAAGTAAACAATAGAAACCACAGAATTCACATTTCTTAAAACATAAAAATTAACCCTACAATAGGTAGGCTAGCCAATCTTTTGCCTAAAAAATACCCTATATAATCATGTATTAATCATTCATTCACCCATAACAATAAAAACAAAACCGATTATGAAAAAACTAATCATGGCCATGCTTTGCCTATGCATTATGCCCCTACTATCCATTGCCAAAGTGGACAACCTAAATAGCCCTGCAAAGAAGGGCTACCATTTTACACTTAAAATACCTGGCACCACCGACACTATGGCCTATCTGGTGCATTATTATGGCAAATCGGGGCCAACGGTATTTAAGTCTGATTCGGCACGAATAGACAAAAATGGACTTGCTGAATTTAGGGGCAGAGACCTGGATTTTGTGGGTGGTATATACCTCATAATGCTTTCCGGCAGGAAGACAAGCTTTGAAATATTATTGAACCCTGGTGCAAATTTTAGCATGACCTTAAATGGAGATAAAGTACCTGGGGATATCAAATTCAAAAACTCACCCGAAAATGAACGTTTTCAGGAATACCAAACATTAATGAGTGCCTTTGCAAAAAAGCAGGAAGCTTATAAAAATGAATTATCGAAAGCCCAAAGTAGTGCAGACACTGCCGATATTAGAAACAGGGCCAGTATAGATGTACAAGAATTGAATACCTATAGAAAGAATTATTCAGCTAAATTCCCAGGCACCTTATTATCCAATATTTTTGGAGCAATGGAAATACCAGAAGTACCGACAGGTGACCATTTTTTACCGGACGGCAAAACTAAGGATTCGGCATTTGCCTACAGGTATTATAAAAGCCATTATTGGGATGGGTATAATTTCCAAGACGATAGGCTAATCTATACCCCGATTTATGATGGCAGACTAGAGGAATACCTCAATAAATTCGTGGTGCCCCTACCCGATAGTGTAAAAAAAGAATGCGACCTGCTATTAAGCAAAACCCGTGGCACCAAAGACCAATTCCACTATACCTTATGGTTTCTTACCCGATTTGCAGAGAATAGTAAAATTATGGGTATGGATGAGGTTTTCGTCCACCTCATTGAGAACTACTACATGAAAGGAGATGCTACATGGTTGAAAAATGATGAACTGGAAAAGTACATTAAGCGTGGCCAGGCAATAGCCCCCACCGTACTAGGTAACCTTGCGTATGAACTAAAATTGCCTGATGTTTTTACCCAAAAGGAGACCAGCCTGCACGAATTAAAGTCTAAATATACCTTGCTCGTATTTTACGCCCCTACATGTGGCCATTGCCAAAAGGAAATGCCACTAATTGATTCAGTCTATGAGGCAGTACTAAAGGATAAAGGAGTGAAAGTATACACAATGGCTACCGAAGGTGATGAAAAGTCAATTGGCGATTTCCTAACCAAACTAAAGGTGGACAAAAAATGGACAAATACCTGGGACCCCAAAAAAGTGAGCAACTACCACAATATGTATGATGTCTACAGTACCCCTACCCTTTATTTGCTTGATGATAAAAAGAAAATAAGAGGTAAAAGAATTGACCATACCAATGTAGCTGGCCTGGTAGAAATGCTGGATAAAAAAGAAATGAATTCGAAAAAATAATATTACAGCCCCTATAAATATTACAATTGGATTGCTGCCCCCAAAGCCAGTACGTA
Source organism: Chitinophagaceae bacterium (assembly GCA_947456055.1). Lineage (GTDB taxonomy): Bacteria > Bacteroidota > Bacteroidia > Chitinophagales > Chitinophagaceae > Nemorincola. The sequence goes on along the minus strand of CANGSR010000312.1, from coordinate 2,152 downwards.
CTAAAGGCTTTCTGAGATGATTTTGAGGTGCATTATTGTTATGCACCTCAAAATATTTTAAAGAAACAATATAAAAAATAAATCTCCGTTCTAGTCTACCCATCACTTATATTTCCTAAGTATTCAACCATCTTTCACCCCCAAACCAAACACATGCATACCAAAACAAAGCTATTAAGCCTTTTTTTACTTCTTTGCACATCAATGGCCACTGCACAGAGCAGTAATATTACTATGGCCGCCAATGTGCCTCCTAGAGGCGACACAGCTGAAAACAGCCTACTGCTTGCAGCCATAAATGGCTTACTAAGCCAGATAGACAAACCATATAAGGATAACCCTTACATTCTAAGAGCTGACCTACTAGAGACTGCGGTTCTGTTGGATTAATTCAACGATATAGGCAAAAGCAACAAGTACAAGGATGCACATTTCTATAAAGGCTATCTTACCAATCAGGTGCATCTTAATGATAGCGACTGCATCTTGCAGATATCCTACATTGGGGTAAATGAGGGCATTCCTTTAACAAGGGCCAATTTCACCCTCCTTGCCAAGAAGAGAAATAACCAATATTATTTTCGCTCTCCCCTATTACAAAACACTAGTACCTGGCAGACAAAGAAAATAGGCAATGTAACACTTCACTATAAAAAGGACTACAATAAGAAAAATGCCAATAAGTATTTTAATATGGTTAATGCTTTTGATAAAAAATTGGAGTTTACCGATAAGCCTACTGAGTTTTATTGTTGCCACAATTACCATGAAGTATTGCAATTAATAGGGGTTGATTATAAATCAGACTACAGTAGCATAGTGAAAAACTCTCTATCATCGGCTGAGAATGACCAGAACCTGGTGGTGAATGGCTACTTTACCCCTGATTTTACCGAATTCGACCCACATGACCTTTGGCATGCTAGGTTGCATAAGGTGATTTCAGTTTCTATTATCAACAAACCCGTAGATGAGGGCACTGCTTTTATCAACGGTGGTAGCTGGGGTCTAAGTTGGGAAGAGATATTAAGTCGTTTTAAGAAATATGCAGCTGCCAATCCTAATGCTGATTGGTTGGCCCTATATAATGAGAGCACCAATTATGATAAGGGAGCCAAATTTCCACTGAATGTAGATTATACTATTAATGCGTTGATAGTAGAAAAACTGGAAAAAGAAAAAGGGATGGGTGCTGTAAAGGAATTATTAAGCTGCGGGCGGAGGGTAGATGGCAATGAAAATTATTTTAAGGCACTTGAAAAAACTACAGGGATTACCAAGGCTAATTTCAATAAAAAAGTGTGGGAGATGATAAATTCTAAATAATTAAATCCAATTTGTGTAGTGGAGATTGGTTTTCTTGCAAAACAATTGATCCTTTTCTATCCCCCAACTATTCAACTTGATCCGAAAATCCCACCTTGTAATTTTGATATAAATCGATTTGTGTCGGAATTGTGTCGGAACGCTAAAAAAAGAAAGGGCTTCAATCGCTTGAAACCCTTTACTGTGGCTGCTCTCCCTCCCCGACTTGAACGGGGGACCCTCTGATTAACAGTCAGATTTGGAATGCCTATAACTAGCTCATTATCAAAGCTTTAAGTCGATTTTGGTTTGTTTTGTGTAACGCTTGAAAAACAAATGCACCCCCGATTAAGAAATAATTTGTTGAGGTAAATGTAACTAATGTTTGGTTCTCCACACAAAGACGATGAGGGCTTTATTATGGTGGATTTAAATGCCCTCATTGGCTGCGTGTAAGCAATTTTAGGTATTGATGAACCAGAATCTGACAAGAAAGTAGGAATTACTTCATTACTCAAGTTTTCTGAAATATCCTCCTTTCAAAATTAATGTCGGATGACTGTGGTTTTTACATCACTTATTTGGCTACTTAAATTGCTTTCAGCCTGATCCAATGTTGTTTCAACATAATCAACTTTGTCTAATAACTTTTCAATGTCATGTTGCTGTTTAATAATTAATATTAGGGATAACATTAGCAATGCCAAAGTGATGATTTGAAGGTTTGGAATTTCCCATTTTTTATTTTCTCTTAATTTAGCATTCAATGCTTTAATTGATTCCTGATCCATAAGATGATTTTAATATTCAAAAATAGTAACAAAAAATGATTTCGTTTTCAAAGGAC
>CANGSR010000311.1 GCA_947456055.1 Chitinophagaceae bacterium | reverse complement strand
GTTTGTATTGGTCAAACAGTCACCCTAACAAATCCCGCAGGTGCTGGAACATGGGCAAGTGGCACAGTAACAGTGGCAACTATTGGAGCCAGCACTGGTATAGTTTCAGGTTTAGCAGCTGGTTTAACTTCTAATATCACCTATACTTTCTGTACTGGTTGTAAGGCATTCATGACCATGAGTGTATATGGCTTATCACCAATAAGTGGTGCTTCAAGTGTTTGCCAGGGATTGAGCACAACCCTAACTGACGCAACAGCTGGTGGTACATGGAGTCTTTCTACCCCAGGTATAGTTTCTATTGGCTCAACATCAGGTTTAGTTAACGGAATTGCTCCGGGAACCGCAATTGTGTCCTATATCCTCCCAACTGGTTGTACCTCAACTGCAACAATGTTGGTAAACCCATTAACTGCAACCACAGGTCCAAATACAGTTTGCCTTGGCCAAACCATGACCCTCAGTAATGCAACATCAGGTGGTACATGGACAACCAGTGCACCTACCATAGCTACAGTAGGTGCAGCCACAGGTATTGTAACAGGTATGGCAGCTAATCTAAGTGCCAATATTACTTATACCTTGGGTTCAGGTTGTAAATCAATTCAGGCAGTAAGTGTAGTTGCCCTACCCACAGTAGCAGCTATAACAGGTGCATCCTCAGTTTCCATTAGCGGCTCAACTATCACCCTTACTAATGCCACTACTGGCGGTGTTTGGACAAGCAGCAATCCAGCTAAAGCCATAGTAGGCGCAGGTTCAGGTATTGTAACAGGAGTAGCAATAGGCACTGTTACCATAAGCTACACAGTTACTAACGCTGGCGGATGCTCCACCTCAGCTACCAAGGTAATAACAGTTGGACCTACCACACCTACATCTGGTGATACTGGCACATCTACCGAACCAACCAATATCATCCTTACCCAATCAGGCACCCCTGGCAACATAACCATTCTACCTAACCCTAACAAAGGAGAATTCACCATCAGGGGTCAATTTGCCAACAACAACGATGCCACTGACCAGACCATAAACATAGAAGTCACCAATATGCTCGGCCAAACAGTTCACCAGCAAACCCTAGCCGCCACCAATGGCACCCTCGATAATAAAATCACTTTATCCAAATCCCTGGCCAATGGCATGTACCTACTCACCATCAATAATGGTCTTGAGCAGTTTGTATTCCATGTGGTGATAGAACAATAAGAAATACATGAGCGATAATTTCCAAAAATTATCGCTCATGTTTACCATATCACTTTTTGACCGACCCACTATTACCCCCACAAATATCCCTATTTCAAATTCCAATGTCTAAAATAACCAAAACCCCTACTTTTCCGTTAATTTTGAACTATGCAGGGATATATTTTCTCAAAGTTCAATCCTAAGGAGAATGACAAAACGCCATTTCAGAAATTGCTGGATCTTTTCATGCAATTACTGGGGCTTACAAGTGGTGATGCCGCCGAGGCACTGAACTGGCTTACCCAACTGGACAAAAAATACAAGCTCACCGATAAGGATTACGGTATAGGTGATTTCATAGAAGACCTCAAGGAACAGGGCTACCTGAAAGAGGATGATATGGATGGCAGCTACAAACTAACTGCCAAAAGTGAACAAACCATCCGCAAACGCTCGCTCGATGAAATCTTCGGTAAAATGAAGAAATCGAAACAGGGCAGCCACCGCACCTTCAAAACCGGACAGGGTGATGAACCCAACCCCGAAACCCGTCCATACGAATTTGGTGATTCCCCCGAGTCTATTAACTATACAGGCAGCCTCAAAAACGCCTTTATCAACCATGGCATAGAAAGCCTCTATATGCACCAGGACGACCTGGAAATCCACGAGACCGACTTTAAAGCCCAGACCTCTACCGTGTTGATGATTGACATCTCGCACTCTATGATACTATATGGTGAGGACAGGATTACCCCCGCCAAAAAAGTAGCCATGGCCCTCAGCGAACTCATTACCACCCGCTACCCCAAGGACACCCTGGATATAGTGGTGTTCGGTAATGATGCCTGGCAAATAGAAATGAAAGACCTGCCCTACCTGGAAGTGGGACCCTACCATACAAATACTGTCGCCGGCCTTGAACTATCTATGGAGCTTTTGCGCCGCCGCAAAAACCCCAATAAGCAGATTTTCATGATTACCGATGGCAAGCCCACCTGCCTGAAAATAGATGGAAAATATTACAAAAACAGTTTTGGTATAGACAGCAAAATCCTGAACCGTACCTTAAACCTTGCCGGACAGTTAAGAAGGCAAAAAATACCCGTCATCACCTTTATGATTGCCGACGACCCCTACCTTCAATCTTTCGTAAGAAACTTCACCGAGGTAAACGGCGGCAAAGCATTTTACTCATCCCTCGATGGACTGGGTAATTACATCTTCGAAGACTACGAAAGAAACAAACGAAAAACAGTAAAATAAGAAATCATTAATCAAAACAGGAAAAGCCCAAACATTAAATTAAAGCCCAATAACCTTGATGCGGCAATTCCCCCTTGGGGCGATGGCATTGTGCGAGAGCGAAGGGGGTTAGGGGGATGTAAATTTTTAATGTCTTACTATTAAATCTATGCCCAATAACATCCACACATTTACCGATATGATGGGCAGGGAGGTATCAATCCCCTACCCACCACAACGCATCATATCCCTTGTACCCTCACAAACCGAATTACTTTATGACCTAGGTCTTAATGAGGAGGTGGTAGGCATCACAAAATTCTGCATACACCCCAATAAATGGTTCAGAACCAAACAACGTGTTGGCGGCACAAAAAATGCAAACATTGCCCTTATCAAATCTTTAAGCCCCGACCTCATTATTGCCAACAAAGAAGAAAACACCAAAGAAGATATAGAGGAACTAGCCAAGCATTTCCCGGTTTGGATTAGCGACATAAAGTCGCTGGATGATTCCTTAATAATGATAAAAGAGGTAGGTAAAATAGTAGCTAAACCCCAGCAAGCTCTAACCCTTGCCGATGAAATATTTCACGGTTTCACTAACCTAAAAAAATCTGACACCCCACGCAGCGTAGCATATTTTATCTGGAGAAATCCATGGATGTGCGCAGGTGGGGATACATTTATTAACAATATGATTACAGCCATGGGCTGGAAAAATGTCCTGGCTGACAAAGACCGCTATCCCCAAATAGACCTTAATGAATTAAAAGACCTTCAAGTAGACCTAGTCCTACTTTCGTCCGAACCCTACCCTTTCAAAGAAGCCCATATCAATGAGATTAAATCAGTGCTGGGTGATGTGGAATCCATATTGGTAGATGGGGAATATTTTAGCTGGTATGGCAGCAGGTTGAAGGGAGCAGTTAGTTATTTGGCAGGCTTGGTGGCGGTTTATAAATAAATCGATAGCAATAGATATCACAAAAACACACCAATTTCGCACTTCCATTTGCACTCATAGCTATCTACCTAATAGGGAAATGAAACTTCAATAAAAATAGACTTTTTATCCATTTCCTGGCTTAATGATGGATGTACATTATGACATTTGCAACAAGAATTCGTAAAAATAATAGGTCAAAGAAAGTACTGCTTTCTTTGACCTATTGAAATATAAACCCATTATATTCGTTATTGGGCAATTGACACTAACTCCAATTCGAAAATGAGATCCTGACCAGCTAATGGATGATTAGCATCAAGTAATACAGTTTCTTCACCTACATTAACAATTAATACCTGGAAAATATTACCTGCATTGTCGCCCATTTGTAATTCCATACCTACTGCAGGATTCATATCAGCAGGGAATTCGCTTTTAGGATATTCCATCATCATATCCTCATTGCGCTCGCCATATGCTTCATGCACCGGAATATGAACAGTTTTCTTATCACCAATTGCCATATCTATCACGGCATCATCAAATCCCTTGATTACCTGGCCTATACCAACGGTAAATTCAAGTGGTTCACGGCCTTCTGAACTATCGAAAGTTGTGCCGTCTGTTAACTTGCCATGGTAATGAACATTTACTTTATCCCCCTGTTTTGCTTGTTGCATGAAAATCGTTTGAAAAATTAATAAAAAGTGCAAAGTTAAAGTAATAATCTGAATCAGCAGGTCGGGATATGCTTAATTACCCGCATTTAAAATCAATTAATAGTTTGATAATATTTATGCAAAGGGGGATAAGGTGAGATATAAGTAAAAATTCGAGACCTCCCCAAAAGTTTTTTAAATATGTGTTTATCTATTTTGTAAACATATTTTGATTCCCTTTCATTTCGATGAGCGACACACATCACTCTGTGATTTGGCCCATACATGGCATCTAAAATCAAATAATTAGATAAAATAGAACAAGGCCGGTTTTTTACTTTTTACTTTTTACTTTTTACTTTTAACTTTTAACTTTTAACTTTTGACTTTTGACTTTTAACTTTTGAATTTAGCCTAATGAATTCCCCTTGCATCTAATGCTTTCTGGTATTTATGGGCATTTTTGAGTTGCTCGTCGTAGGTAGAGGCGAAATTGGAATAGCCACTAAAATCTTCCTTTGCGCAGAAATAGAGGTAGGTGGTTGCCGGTGATTGTAAAACAGCCTCGATACTACTAATAGCTGGGGTACAAATTGGGCCAGGAGGAAGACCCGTATAGAGGTAAGTATTGTAGGGAGATGGATTTTGAAGCATCTGCCCTGCTACCCTTTTGATAGTGAAATCACCTACTGCAAATTTCACTGTAGGGTCTGCTTGAAGTTTCATGCCCTTATCTAGCCTATTGAGGTATACACTGGCTATCTTGGGCTTATCATCCTGCATATTTGTTTCTTCATCTACTATCGAGGCTACTATTATTGCCTGGGAAGGGGTAAGACCATGTGCCTTGGCCTGTTGTCTGTGGGCATCATCCCAAAAATGTACATAATTGGCAGCTAGCTTTCTAAATACCTTGTCGGCAGGGGTATTCCATTTGAAAAAATAGGTATTGGGGATTATGGCACACATTACGGTATTGGTATCCAAATTGTATTCTTTAAGCAATACAGGGTCATTTATCATCTGCCTAAGAGCATTGCTATCTACCTCAAGGTTGGATGAAATAAGGGTAACAAAATCGCTTTTGGTCCGTAGTTTATTAATTACCAGATTCACCTGCGTCTGTTTACCTGAACGCAATAATCTAACAAGTGAATAATTACTCATCAAGCTCTTTACCTTGTATTTCCCAGGGTGTATATGAGATGGTAAACCTACCAGACGGGCTACAATATTAAAGCTCCACATATCAGATACTGTGCCCGAAACTGCATTTTTTACTTTTTCATAGTCATCGCCGGTATGGATATAAACGAAATTATTATCACCCTTATACATAGGTGTAGCAGGACCAAAAACCTTGAACAGGCCGAATATCAATACCAATAAAACTACCCCTGCTACAACATACAATGGCTTGTATGCCCGCTTTTTAATTTCTTCAGCCATGGTGCTAAATTAAGGAAGGTTGGTGGAATAATCTGAAAATTATGAAGGTAGAAAATGAAATAAATATGTCTCAATAGTGCTATTCTTAATGCTCCAATAAAAATCAATAAAGGCCCACAATTGCAGGCCTTTATTGATAAAAATTGAATTAATGTAAATATTATTTCTTTATTTCAAAAGGCACACTGATGGTTAGAACAATGTTTCTGCCAGGGTTATAGATACCGAATGGACGGAGCCTTGATAAATTGTCCAGGTATTTTTCATCCAACAGGTTTCTTACAGCCAAAGTGAAGTCTATATCATGAAGTTTCCAGATATTTCTAGATGCACCGAAACCAAGATTGATTAGATTGTATCCTGGTGTGGTTAATTCTTCAGGTGCAACTTTGGTCTGCTCCATTGCTGTAATAGTACCAATGCGCAACCATGGATTCTTGAATTTCTTCCAATCCTTGAAATTCAAATAAAGGGTATTATATAGTTTATCGGTTGGCATCATAGGCAGGTAAGAATCATTATCGGTGCGGGTAGCGGTGAGTGTTGATGCCTTAATTTCGAAATGTGCCCAGCGGATTGTTGCAGGATGGATATCTATAATGGCTTCTCCTCCTTTAATTTCTAC
>CANGSR010000310.1 GCA_947456055.1 Chitinophagaceae bacterium | reverse complement strand
ATGGTGACACCAGACTCGCAGGTAATCATCAGGTCGTCCTTTTCAGTAACCCCAAGCAAGCCCACCAATGCACCTGTCTTCTCGGTAACATTCATGGTCTTAACACCCTTACCACCACGGCCAGTGACACGGTAAGACAGCAGGTAGCGCTGCATTACCCCATTTGCATCTTCTATTTCCACCATATTATGGGCATCCTCTTCGGGGGCTACTTCAGCACCTTCTATCAATTCAGCCTTATTTTCTGGTTTCAGGAAGGCGGTACGCTTACCAAGACCCTTTTCTGACACCACCAATACTTGCTTGGTTGTATCGGTCTTATCTACACATATCATGCCTATTACCTCATCGTTATTCTCATCAAGTTCAATACCAAATACCCCAATAGCACCACGGCCTGTAGACCTTACCTTATCCTGAGGGAAGCAAATGGCACGACCACTCCTAACCGCCATCATAATATAAGATCCTTCCTTGGTCAAGGATACATCCAATAATTGGTCGCCTTCCTCAATAGTAATGGCTATGATACCATTAGCACGCGGACGGCTGAAATCGGCCAGGTCGGTTTTCTTAATGATACCCTTTTTGGTACAAAGCACCACATAATGCGAATTGATAAACTCTTCATTATCCAATTGTGGCACATCAATTACGGTACGTATCTTATCATCGGGCGGTATCTGAATCATATTCTGGATAGCCCTGCCCTTTCCATTCTTGTCGGCCTCTGGTATTTCGTAAACCTTTAGCCAGAAACACCTACCCTTCTCTGTGAAGAACAAGAGCGTATGGTGGGTTGATGCTACAAACAGATGCTCGATAAAGTCGGCCTCACGGGTACGGCCACCCATTGCACCACGGCCACCACGGCGCTGGCTGCGGTATTCATCGCTCGATGTGCGCTTGATATAACCCAAATGCGATATAGTAATTACCACATCTTCTTTTTCGATGAGGTCTTCAATCCTCATTTCATCGGCCAAATACTGGATTTCTGTCTTACGGGTATCGCCAAACTTCTTCTGTACATCAAGCAATTCGTCCTTGATAATCTGGTAACGCCTGGTTTCACTTCCTAATATATCTTCAAGGTCTGCTATCAATTTCATTAATTCGGCATGCTCTTCGCGAATCTTGTCGCGTTCCATGCCTGTTAAACGTTGTAACCTTAATTCCAATACCGCCTTGGCCTGGATCTCCGTCATACCAAATGAGGTAATCAAACCATCCTTGGCAATTTCGGGGTTGGCTGAATTCCTGATCAACCTGATAACCTCATCGAGGTGGTCAAGAGCTATCAGATAGCCTTCCAATATATGTGCGCGTTTCTTGGCTTCCCTTAGTTCGAACTTGGTACGCCTAACCACTACCTCATGGCGGAAAGTGATAAATTCAGAAATCAGGTCTTTAAGGTTCAGTGTGCGTGGACGGCCATTTACCAGTGCCACGTTATTGATACCATAAGAAGTCTGTAGCTCACTGTATTTATACAACTGGTTGATTACCACCTGTGCCACAGCATCCCTACGAAGCTCTACTACCACACGGGTTCCTTCTTTATTACTTTCATTACCTACGTGGGTAATTCCATCTATTATTTTATTATTTACCAGAGCACCAATTTTTTCGGCCAGCGCATCGCGGCTCACCTGGTAAGGCACCTCGGTAATTACAATCATTTCTTTACCATTCTTCATGGTCTCCACATTCACCCTGCCACGCAACACTACCCTGCCCCTGCCGGTATGCATACCCGCCTTGATGCCTTCCATACCGTAAATAATACCACCTGTTGGAAAATCAGGGGCTTTTACGAATTTCATCAGCTCTTCTATAGTAATCTCATTATTCTCAATATAGGCCAGGCAACCATCAATAACCTCAGTAAGGTTATGGGGCATCATATTGGTAGCCATACCCACAGCAATACCCGATGAGCCGTTGAGCAATAACTGCGGCAGACGTGTAGGTAAAACAGTAGGCTCTTCAAGCGTATCATCAAAGTTGAGGGTAAAGTCAACTGTTTCTTTCTCAATATCTTCCATCATGGCCTCACCCAGCCTCAGCATACGGGCTTCGGTATACCTCATTGCCGCCGGGTTGTCACCATCCTGCGAGCCGAAGTTACCCTGGCCATCTACCAGCATATAGCGCATGCTCCATGGCTGGGCCATACGTACCATTGCATCATATACCGAAACGTCGCCATGGGGGTGATACTTACCAAGTACCTCACCCACAATACGTGCACATTTCTTATGTGGTTTATTAAAAGTATTACCGAGTTCGTGCATGGCAAACAGCACACGGCGGTGAACCGGTTTCAATCCGTCACGCACATCAGGCAGTGCGCGGCCCACTATTACCGACATAGAATAATCTATGTAGGCAGTTTTCATTTGTTCCTCTATATTTATTTGAATTACCTTATTTGTTTCATCAGGGGTTTCCTGGGGAATAAGCGCATCGTTGTTTTGATCCATAATTGCTTTTAAAAAAAGATGGGCAAATATACAATTTTAAAGCCGTAATAATACTGCAAATCACCATTTAATCTCCCCTGAGCACCACTATGTTAATAACCATGGGGATTACTTATATAGACGAAAAAAGGAGGGGGAAGCTTGGGTAAAAACGAAAAAAAACTCCTTTTCAGACAATAAATATCGATATCTAAAACACTTAATATTCCGACACCGAATAGTATACTCAAGCAAAATAATCAATTTGTCATGAAACCTTTTTTAATAGTGCTAAAGCCAAGACCCCGAATTATTTCCACAAAAACTTAAGCTTCGCACAGAAAATGCTTAATCATAGGTCACGATAACATTGGGGCAACAATAGGGCAATGATGGGAAATTAAAAAAGCACACATATAATTAACAACCAATCACTTACAAGCATACTAATGCCCCAAATGGGAAAATATTTACTTTCAGAAAATAGGGCATTTTGGCGAAAACTAGCCCCGAACGCCGTTGTTGGTGTTTTCATCTACAACCATCGAGATTAGCCAAATATGACATAACCAAGGTTAGCTATGCAAATTTGTTAAATAAAAGGATTGTTGGTGAAAACAACAATTAGGGTGTAAAAAGCCCAATAAAAAACAAGAGCTCAAAATTCTTCCAGCTGCAATTCCCCCTTTGTGCCAGAGCCTTGAGCGTTAGCGAAGAGGGCAAGGGGGATGTAAAAACCATGGTAACATTGTGGCAATAATGGGGCAATGGTGGGAAATTACAAAAAGACACATGTAATTCACAACCAATCACTTACACCGATATCAATGCCCCAAATTGAAAAATAATTATTTTCAAAAAATGGGGCATTGTCCGCCGTGGCGGACATCCGGTTTGTAGTATTTTATCAACCCAAAGGTTATCAGTCCCAGAGGGACTACCAGTTTATGTTTCCTAAAATCCTGGCTATCCTTTTTCTAACAGATTAACGGCACACCTTTTTTGCCCATTCAATTCCGTATATCTGATTAAGGTATTAACTTCGCACCATGCAAAAAATACTTGTCGCCAATCGTGGTGAGATTGCAATGCGTGTGATGCGCACAGCTAAGGAAATGGGAATAAAAACTGTAGCTGTTTTTTCTGAAGCCGATAGGAATATGCCCTTTGTAAGATATGCCGATGAGGCAGTATGTATAGGCCCGGCACTTTCATCACAATCTTATCTTCGTGCTGAAAAAATCATTGCCGCTGCCAAGCAAACCGGCGCTGATGCAATCCACCCAGGTTATGGTTTTTTAAGTGAGAATGCTTCCTTCTCAAAAGAAGTAAGCGATGCAGGCCTTATTTTCATTGGCCCATCTTCTTACTCTATTGAGATAATGGGTAGTAAAATAGGCGCAAAGCAAGCGGCCAAAAAATTCAACGTACCTATGGTTCCCGGCACAGAGGAGCCTATCAAGGATATAGAAGTTGCCCGCAATATTGCCAATAGCATTGGCTACCCTATCCTGGTAAAAGCCTCTGCCGGTGGTGGTGGTAAAGGTATGAGGGTGGTGAATAATGAAGGTGAATTTGAAGAGCAGATACGCACTGCCAAAAGCGAGGCATTGAATGCTTTTGGTAATGACGATGTTTTTATTGAAAAATATGTAGGTGCCCCCAAGCATATTGAAATACAATTAGTAGGCGACCAGCATGGTAACTATGTTTACCTTTTTGAGCGGGAGTGTAGTATACAACGCCGCCACCAAAAACTGGTGGAAGAGGCTCCATCTAGCTGCCTTACCCCTGAAATAAGGAAACAAATGGGCGAATGCGCAGTGGCTGTTGCCCGTTCATGCAATTATTATGGGGCAGGTACTGTAGAATTCCTGGTGGATGAAAACCTGAATTTCTACTTTCTGGAGATGAATACCCGCCTGCAAGTGGAGCATTGCGTTACTGAAATGATTACCGGTATAGACCTTGTAAAAGAGCAAATAAATGTAGCAAGAGGTAATAAACTATCCTTTACACAGGATGAGTTGAAGATAACCGGCCATGCTATAGAATTGCGTGTATGTGCTGAAGACCCCTACAATAACTTCCTGCCCGACACAGGCAAACTTGAAATGTACCAGCCACCTAAAGGACCTGGGGTAAGGGTAGATGACGGGTATGAAGAAGGCATGGATATCCCCATATTTTATGACCCTATGATTGCCAAACTTATTGCCTATGCCCCAACCAGGGAGGAAGCAATACACAGGCTGTGCAGGGCTATAGATGAATATTATATCAAAGGCATACAAACCACCCTCGAATTTGGCAAATGGGCGGTGCAAACCGAGCCTTTCCGTTCAGGCAATTTCGATACCAAGTTTATCGATAAGTATTTCAAACCCGAATACCTGAGTCCTAAAAACGAGGAAGCTGAAGAGGTAGTGGCATTATTGTCGGCCTATATATGGGAGAAGGATAAGAAAGCTGATGCCACTGCAAGTGGTCCGGTCACGGCTGTAAATAAGTGGAAAATTAATAGAAGATAGTTGGATTTAGATTATTGCGATATACTATACTTCTCACTAATCGCAACGATTTTCGGCTAAAGCCATATTTGATTTTTTCTTTTACCCCGCCTAAAGGCCGGGGCTACTATTTGTAGTCGTTAAATAATTATGCTAGACAGATAAAATAATAGCAATTATCCTATCTACTAAAGCTAAGATTCTATGAATTTAAGAGCGCTATTCAGGATACAATGGGCTCCACTAATTAAGACTGCCATACTGTGCCTGGGCTGTGCTGTGGGTGGTCAGTTTAGTGGTGCTGAAGGTGTGGCAAGAATAGTGTTCACAGGTATGGTGGTGGGGTTTAGCTATATCCCATTGTACTTTTTGTTTAAGTTTACCCGCTTTTTTCAGAGAAAATACCAATACTCATTCTTTGCAATAGAGTACTTATTAGTGAATGAATTGGTGGGTATTCTGGTCGATTCAAATTCGTCAATCCTTCATGTTTCAGGTCCATTTGCACAATATAAACTGATTGATAATGCGGCCATAATTATTTGCCTTGCTTTGTATTACGTAATTGACCGGAGTTTTAATAGGGATAATATCCCAAATTCAAAAAACTAACTAAAATTTCACAAAAAGCTAATCTTGGTCAATATTTACTTATGAATTTTATTCTAAGTTTGTATTTCATCAAATAAACTTACTACAATGTCTAGTCATTTTTTTGGAAACAAGGAAAAAACGGAAAACAGCAATGATGAAACAAATAATGCACCTCATCAATCTATAATAAGTAATTTATTAGACATGCTCAATACCGACTTTCCTCTATCAGGAGGAGAAACGCAGTCTGACTTTGAGGGAGCTATAGAGTCAACGTCTGAAGTAATACACAAGGCAGTTGAAGAAATGGATCAGCACTTCCCTCTTTCTGGTGCATAAAGAATCTAATAATAAATTATAATAGAAATAGAAATGGCAATAGCTTCCCAGGAAGCTATTGCCATTTCTATTTGAAATTCAACCCTTACATTTTACTTAAAGCTATCTTCCATACTTCCTGTTCCAGTATATCAGATTGGGTATTCATAATCTCTGAATCCTGAATGATTTTAAGTACCTCGGCATTATCTTTAAGAGACTTCGCATTAGTCATTACGTTGAGGTAGGTACCTTTCACAGCTGCACGGGCACATAGTGCGCCTACACCTGCATCACTGGCACAGATTGGATTACCAT
>CANGSR010000309.1 GCA_947456055.1 Chitinophagaceae bacterium | reverse complement strand
GAACCCACTTGTTTCTGGGTATATTGAAAAGCCACTAACCCTACTTAAAGTTCAGGCATTACTTTATCAATATAACTCAATTGAATTAAATTAATTCCTAAGTGTAACATTTTAGGTTTTTGGTATAATTAAGAATGTAGATTTTTTTCAAACAATAGTACTTAAGATAACTGAAAAAGGGACTTTAAAGTGTGTAAGTATTTTTGTCAACGTTTCATTATTTGTACCTTTGCGCAGATTATTCAAAATATTTAATAAATGACTGATTTTATCATTATTGATGATGACCCTATAAATAACCTGATTTGTACCCGTATAATTGAAATTTCAAAAGCCGGTGCAAATGTAAAGTCATATACCAATCCTGAAATAGCATTGGTGGAGATGCGTGAAAACTACGGTAAGAGTGATGCAAATGAAGTTGTTGTTTTTTTAGATATTAATATGCACGAGTTGAGTGGTTGGGAGGTTTTAGATCAGTTCAATAGCTTCCCTGAGCAGGTGAAAAAATTATTTAGAATATTTATCCTTTCATCATCAGTAGACTCTCTCGACCAGCAGAAGGCCAGAAATAATCCTTATGTAATGCGTTATATAGCCAAGCCTCTGTCTATGGCTATCATGCACCAATTATTGTCTGAGATTTAAGTAAAGGGTCTATGGGCGAGGAAATCACTGAGGATATTGTAGCCCCAATAATAGATAGTATAAAATATAAGGACTTAGATAAATATAAATCCAGCTTTAAAATCCCTCGGATTTTTCTAATAATAAACTGGTTATTTGCATTTGCTGCAATATTAGTAAATTGGTTATTGCCAAATCAGGTAGGGATAAAATCAGCATTCAATAAATACATCACTTTTAGTATTCATGATATCTTTTCCATAGTGCCATTTGCTTACTTTGTCTTTTATCTTTTAAGTTTCAAAAAACCTTTTTTGGCTTTTTTATTGGCAACTATTCTTATGGTAGGTATGTTTGTTTTGAATATCATTAATGTACCTGAAAAGGTTTTAAGCTTTAATGGAATATTGGTGATCGTTTGTTTGTATTATATGATTCGGGCTGTTATCTATAGTTATCGATATGAACAATTAGTAAACTCCTAATGTAGGACTTTTGGATGTATATTATAATATCATCTACAGATATTTTCCCACCTTTCCAAAAAATCCTCTAAAAGTGTGCTGATTTATGTAGTTTAGAGCCAAGCAAAGCAGGGCTTCAAAATCTTGCCATAAACTACCCGAAATGGATAAACGTACATTTTTGAAAGCCACATCCCTTGCCAGCCTTGGGGGATTATTGAGTTTTTCTGCATTAGGAAAATTAGTGGAATCCGTAGCCCATCTTCCTGCCGAAAAGGTGGCCGAAAACGAAGATTTCTGGGAAACCATCCGCAAAGGTTATCTACTCAATAGCGATTTCATCAACCTGGAGAATGGCTTTTACTGCATACTCCCAAGGGAGATAATGGAAAGTTACCTTGACCATATAATGAGGGTCAACAATCAGGGTGCCTACTATATGCGTACCGTGCAAGTAGAGAATAAAAAACGGTCAGCCTTGAAATTGGCTGAATTGGCTGGTTGTGAGCCCGATGAACTCATCATCACCCGCAACACCACCGAATCACTCGATATGATTATCTCAGGCTACAAATGGCAGGCAGGCGATGAGGCTGTAATGGCTGAGCAAGACTATGGTGCTATGCTGGAAATGTTCAAACAGGTAGCCAAAAGGCATGGTATGATAAATAAAATTATTTCAATACCCTTGGACCCCAAGAGCGATGATGAAATAGTGCAGCTTTATGCGAATGCCATTACCCCCAAGACCAAATTGCTGATGGTATGCCACATGATTAATATAACAGGGCAGATACTACCCATCCGCAAGATCTGCGACATGGCACATAGCAAGGGTGTGGAAGTAATGGTAGATGGTGCACACGCACTTGCCCATATCAGGTTCAAAATCCGGGACCTGAATTGCGATTATTATGGTAGTAGCCTGCATAAATGGCTAAGCGTACCTATTGGGGCTGGCTTGCTCTATGTAAAGAAAGAAAATATCAAAAAGATATGGCCATTATTAGCTGAGGGCGAAAGAAAAGAAGATGATATTACCCGCCTCAACCATACAGGCACCCACCCACCAGCCACCGACCTCTGTATACTCAATTCCATTAGGTATTTTAAAGAAATGGGTGATGAGCGCAAGGAAGCCCGTCTAAAATACCTGCAAAATTATTGGGTTGAAAAGGTGCGCCACCTGCCACACATCATAATGAATACCCCTACCGACCCTTGGCGTAGCTGTGGTATAGCTAATGTAGGAGTAAAAGATATGAAGCCCGCCGACCTTGCAGATGTACTATTCAAAAAGTATAAGATTTATACCGTTTCAATAGATAGTGCCGGTGTTCATGGTGTGCGGGTTACCCCTAATGTTTATACCAGCACCGCAGAATTAGATGCATTTGTGAATGCATTGACGGAAATTAAGAAAGGGTAGGGAATAATAGGTAGGAATTAATATAAAGCTATAACTATAGCAATAAAAGATAATTACAAAATCGAGATCTTGCCTGCGTTGTCACCCCTCTTTTTTGGAGAGGGGCCGGGGGTGAGGCCTCACGGCATTAAGGAGACATTAATTTCATTTTTACTCTTGGGTATATAATTTATCTTTGCTAAGTAAGATTAATAAAATGGGTGATACAATAACGCATATATCGAAGGTAGAGATAAAGGGTCTTTGGGGAAGGTATGATATTGAATGGAATTTATCTCCAGAAACAAACGTCCTTGCGGGAATTAATGGTAGTGGGAAGAGTACGATATTGAATGCGGTGTATGCTCTGTTGAATAGGGAGTTTGATATTGATGAAACTGCTATGCTATTTGATTGTATTGCTGTTTATGTTAATGAAGTGTTACTTGCGAAGTATAGATTTGCAAAAAGTATAGATTCTTCATTAAGTAAATTACAAAATGATGCAATTAATCAAAAATTTGAAAAAATAAAAGAGGACTTTGATTCTGATAAAATAGTAGGTAAAGCTTATAAGCAAATATATCCAGGAAGAAAGTTCACAGGATTTATTACACTCAGTTCATTGCTTTATGAATTAAAGGATTATCTCCAAATTGATTTTATTAAGACTTTCGATGTTCCTTTAAAATCACTTGAAGAAGTTCGTAAAATTTCAAGTGAGTTGGTTAAAACTGATCTGGATGCACAAGTTCATAATAAGGGTAGATCTTATCTTGATTATCAGATTAATATTGGTAAACGGGCTTTTGAAATTCTTAGTAAAAGTAATTCCGACACTAAAGCTGGTGTTGCAGGTGTAAGAAAAACGTATGATAGTTTTCTTCAAATGGTCGATGACCTCTTTCTTCCCACAGGCAAAAAAGTAAACCGTGATAAAAATGAATTGAGCTTTTTAAGTGGTGATGAAGAAATTAGTGCCTGCCAATTATCATCTGGCGAAAAGCAATTACTGCTTATATTATTGACCGTTTTGGTTCAGGATATTAAGCCATCCATCTTGTTTATGGATGAGCCAGAATTGTCACTTCACTTCGATTGGCAGAAGAAATTGATACAATACATTAGGGAGTTAAATCCTAATGTCCAGGTTATATTGGCAACCCATTCACCTGCTATTATTATGGAGGGTTGGGTCGATAAGGTTTCGGAAGTAAGGGATTTAATTGTCTTGGACCGAAAAGCCCCAACCCATGCCTCCTAGCAGCCTGATTCAGAATTTAAATAGTGATTATATTGGTGCATTCAAGGGTTTATCACCTAAAGATTCACCAAATAGGGTATTGGTTTATGTTGAGGGTAATGAGGATATATCGTTCTGGAGAGGTATACTTCATGATTATGAGTCAGCAACTTTGCAATTTCAAATAGAAACACCCACTAGAAAAGGCAAGCAAAAGGCCATTGAAAAAAGTGCTGAGATACTTTCATTGGCAGCAAATGCTGGCCCTTCATTAATCATTTGTGTGGATAGTGATTACGATTATTTATTACAAAATCAGACTCCTCAGTCCACGGAGATAAATACAAATAGATTCATTTTTCAGTCCTATAGCTACTCTACAGAAAATCTGCTTTGCTACCATGAGAGCCTGCATATTCTGTGTGTTCAGGCTACCAAAAATGATAATAGGGTTGTAGATTTTGCAGCATTTTTGCATGAATATTCAAGGATAATAGCACCGCTGTTTTTATGGAATGTATATTTCAGGGCTATCCATGATTATAAGTCCTTTACCCTAACTATGTTCTGTAAAATAGTAAGATTTGAGGCTGATATATCAATACCCGATTTTCGGGCTGAGTTAATAACACTGAAACAAAGAGTAAATTCATCAATCACACAACTTGAAATTGAATTTCCTGAGGGAGTAAATCAAATATTTGAAATTCATGAACGCCTGAGACTATTAGGGTTTAATGAAGATTATGCTTATCTATTCATTCAAGGTCATACTTTAATGGATAATGTAGTTTTGAGGTTATTGAATCCCTTAGAACGTTTTTTGGTTCGTGAAAAAGAAAGTCAGATTAGGGAAAAAGCGAAGAATAGTGAACACCTGGCAAACGAAATGAAGCATTATTCTAATCAGAAACAATCAATAGATACTGTTTTGAGAAATAACACAGAATATAAAAAATGTTTCCTTTACCACAAGATAAAAGCTGATTTAGATAACGTATTTAGCTAATGTTTTTGAAATAAACTTCCTCCCCATTGAACAAAAAATACAACCCCTTTATAAAAACCAATAACGATACTGGTTTCGGTTCTAATCCCAGCGAGTTGGGTGGTAGGTTCATCAATAAAGATGGTACCTTCAACCTGAAGCGGGAGGGTATGAGCCTCATTAACCGGTTCAGTATTTACCAGAAAATGCTGCATCTGCCCAGGTGGAAGTTCATTTTGGTTATATTACTCTTTTACTTTGGTATAAATGTATTGTTTACTTTTTTGTATTTTATGGCTGGTAGCAACCAGTTGCAAGGACTTATGGCCAAGTCTGAGTGGGGGAGAATAAAGGAAGTATTTTACTTTAGTACCCAAACCTTTACCACTGTAGGTTATGGCCGAATTAATCCGGTTGGTGATTTTCCAAATATTCTTTCATCTATTGAGGCATTAACTGGTTTCCTGTCATTTGCCATAGCTACCGGTCTTATATATGGCCGATTTGCAAGGCCCAGGGCCTATCTTGCATTTAGTGAAAAAGCTTTGATCAGTCCTTTTAAAGGTAAGACGGCCCTCATGTTCAGGTTTGCGATTTACAAGGAAAACCACATGCTCACCAATGTAGAAATCAGGGTGAACCTGGCTATGATGGTGGAGGAAAATGGTCATTCATCCTACAAATTTTATGACCTGGAACTGGAACGCCGCAGGGTGGATAGCCTGCCTATGAACTGGACTGTGGTTCATGCTATTGACGAAAATAGCCCCCTCTACGGGTTCACTGCCGACGACCTAAAGGCCGGTGATGTAGAACTGTATGTGTTGATCACAGGTTTCGATGATGTTTATTCAAGTCCGGTCCTTCAGCGTACATCCTATACATATAAAGAAATGCAGTTTGGTGCAAAATTCCTACCTATGTACCGTGAAAGTAAGGATGGGCAAACTACTATCCTGGAGCTTCAAAAGCTGAATAATATTATTGAGGTCAAGGCCAATTAAATCAACGTTCCCAATATCCTTTCATTACCACTACCTTTACTGATGGATAGTGGTTTTATAATTGAGGTTGTGGTGAATAATGTGGTATACGGTTTTGAGGCTCAGCTGGTAGAAGTAGGGTATATCCACAAGGTAATGGTGGTCATCAATAATATCAATGTTATTTATGAGCCTGATGAAGAACGAAATTATAGGGCTATCATCACAGATAAGGACATCCCACTTGTCCGACAATCAGATATAGAATTGATACAAGCAGTTGGCAATGCTATTGAACTTGCCCGGCAATCATGATTGGGTCATTAAGCACTTAAGCATTAACTTGCACCTGTGTTTGCCGATATTATTCTCCCGCTCAATTTGCCGCAATTACTTACCTATGGGGTTCCGCACCAAATGCAGGATCAACTAAGGCCGGGTATGCGTGTGGAGGTGACCCTGGGTAAGAATAAGCAATACGCTGGTATTGTTGAGCGGCTGCATAATAATAAGCCCGAGGAAT
>CANGSR010000308.1 GCA_947456055.1 Chitinophagaceae bacterium | reverse complement strand
CCTAAGAGGGAGAATTTTTATTAGTAAGATGGTTTCTGGGCTATTTTTTATTTGGGTAAGTGTTTCAATCCATTAGTATTGAAACACAAAAATATTCTCTGGTGATTTATATAATCCCCTTATTGAGCGCTACTGCCATTGACAAGTGGCTTTTTTATGGGTGCACACTGCATAAATTAGATTGCCAATCGGAGGCCTCACCCCGGGTCTCCGAGGGAGAGGGTGTCGTATCCCGCTATTTCTGAGAGTAATTTTTGAGAAGTTTGGGATTGGCTATGACATTTTCAAAGAACTTTAGTGCAACAAATTAGATACTCCCCACCGCGGTGGGCAGGCAAAGGAGAGGGTGCCGTATCCTAACGTTTATGACAGTAATTTTTGGAATCTTGCTGTTTTTGTATATGTCCTATTCAAATAACTTTTGTGCTGCAAATTTGTTAATCCAAAGTGAGAATGTGGTAACCCAGCATATATGACAGTAATTTTAGAATGCTTGCTATGATTGAATCTATTCTATGCAAAGAACTTTTTGTAACAAATATTATACTCCCAAGCTTGCGGCAATGAATATGATACAAGGATTGGGCTGTTATTTCACTTTCGGCTATTGTACCTTGAAGGCCAGTCGCAGACTGGGTTATTTAGTAGACACGAGTGATCCTCTGGAACACTTCGCGCCAGTGTTAGTTTCTAATACATTATTTAATCCGTCTTGCATTTTTGATAGCCGGGAGTACAGGGAATAGTTCATCCTGGTATTTGATATAGATAAATGTGCAGATGCAGGCTATGGTGTATATAGTAAAAGGCCAGGGATTAATGTCTTTTTTCTTTTCTTTAGACATATCACGCATTGAGGGTATTTGCCTGAAATTATTGTAAAGAACAGCGAGGATGACTAAGAATATCCATGGGAATGCAAATAGCTTATCAATAATCTGCATGAACTTAAGCCAGTTTTTGCATAAAAAGCCTAAGCCCCAAAGTGTAATGAGATTGAGAATAGAAATAAAGATATAGGAGAACAAGTAGGAAAATGTAGTAAACCCGCAGAACTTGTAAGCGATTTTATAAGTTTCTATCAATAATGGTTTCATATTAGCAGGTTTTTACACTTAAATACTATTCAGGGTGTGAAGGTAAAAAAATCCTTTGTAACAAAAGAACGCATTTGACTCTGCCACATATCAAATACTTTGTTTTGCATTAAATTATTATTAATTGTCCATGAGGCATCTGCCTTATTACAAAATCAAAGGGTTATATTTATTATAAATGGTGTAGGCGAATAGTAATAACGACATTATTGTATATAATACCAATGGCAGATACATAATTCTTGTACCCTTCTCCTGCGAAAGTTTTTCTAATGGCAACATAATGATATAATTGACAGCCAGCACCACTGCAATTGTAATATACAGGAAGAAACCACTGAAAAATCTAAGCACAATGCCCAATTCGGGGAAAGCACCTGACAGTAGCACAGCCAAACCATTTATAGTAATGAGGTTGAGTGCAGAAATATAGATTAGGGCTATGATAAAGGAAGGGAATTTATACCCGGTAAGCTCATATAATATTTTAAATACGTCGGCTATTAATCTCCTCATAGTTCTTGAAAATAAAGACAAAGAATTACCTGCAAGATATAAAATTCAGAGGATTATACTAATCAAATAAAATAAATTCTATACTATCCTATGGTAAAGACAAATAAAACACCCCACAAAAGCGGTGAAATCATTGTAAATGAATTGAATATTAGGTCGGCAGACAGGAGCCGTAAAGACATAGCCACCTGGCGTGGGGCACTGATCAATGCCGAATCGGTTTATTTCCCCAACAGAAGCCGGCTTTATGATTTGTATGAAGACGTGGTGCTGGATGGGCACTTAACAGGGGTAATAGCCAAGCGAATAGACGCAGTGCTGAAT
The DNA here is from genome assembly GCA_947456055.1 of Chitinophagaceae bacterium. GTDB lineage: Bacteria > Bacteroidota > Bacteroidia > Chitinophagales > Chitinophagaceae > Nemorincola. Next base: position 4,302 of record CANGSR010000308.1, on the reverse strand, counting down.
AAGGAACTGTATTTTGAAACCGGAACTACCAAAAGTGAGGGTATGGAGAGGTTGATACAATCGCTACCCTTCAGGCAGATAATACAAACCATTATGGAAACCCTACTCTGGGGCATTTCGGGTATGGAGTTTATACCCGGTAAGGAATTGAGGTTTGAGAAAATACCCCGTAAGCATATAAAACCCGAGCAGGGCATAATAGCCTATGAACAAACCGGGGTGGATGGTATTGCCTATGCCCAAATGGAGAATATATGGATTTCGGGCGAACCTAAAGATCTGGGCCTGCTGCTGAAATGTGCCCCTTATAGCTTGTATAAACGTGGTTGCCTGAGCGACTGGGCCCAGTATATAGAACTGTTTGGCCAACCAGTGAGGGTGATAAAGTATGATAGCTATGATGAGCAAACCAAACTGGAACTGAAAAAGATACTGGATGAAAGTGGTAGTAGCCTATCTATGATGATACCCCGGCAGGCTGACTTTGAGATTAAAGACGGTAAGCAAACCAATTGTGATGGTAATCTGCAGTTGTCATTTATCAAGGCGCTGAATGAAGAAATGTCTATAACTATACTAGGCAATACCGAGACCACCACCAGCAGTTATAGTACGGGATATGCACAGAGTAAGGTGCACCTGGAGCAGCAATATGAAATCACCAAGAATGATATTGTATATGTGGCATCAATGCTCAATAGCCAAAAGTTTTTGACCATATTGCAGTCTTACGGTTATCCGGTAGGCAGGGGCAGGTTTGTTTTTGCAAAAGACATGGATATTGATTACCTTCAAGCAAGGGTAGCTATCGATAAGGAAGTAGCCCAGATGATTACCATACCAGAATCGTATTGGTACGATACTTATGGGATACCTGGAGGTAAATAGATTATTGTTCTTACACTTATAATAATTTGCATTGCGCTAACGTTATTTCTTTTTTAATACAGAACCCTTATGAAAAAGCTCTTACTCTCTTTATTTGCGTCAACACTGGTAGCTACATCTTTTGCCCAAAATGTGGAACTAGGTATCAATAGTGGTATTATGACTAATATGGCACCATCCACCACTAATGGAATTCTAGGTATTTTGAATGAAACCAATCCATTTATCTATGCCCCTAATGTGGCGATTAAATTGATGAATTCGCCCAAAAAATGGCAATTCGGATTATCGCTGGAGTATAGGCAGTTTACCTATAGGGAGATAATATTGAATGGGAACATTTTACAAGGTATGCACCTTGATAACCTGCGCCCTTTGACCAAGGATGAGTACCATACCCAAATAAAAAGACCGGGATATGTACCCTTAAAAGGCTTTATAAACAGGAAATTTACTCTGAATAAGCTAGAGCTTTATGCTGGTGTGTCGGCAGGATTGGGTGTAGTCATTCATAATAAACCCACGAGTGAGGTGAATTATGACAATAGTTTCAATGGATATGCAGCCTTACTTGGTTTACAAACAGGAGCTACCTATTATATTTCTAAGCGAATAGGTATTAATGCTGAATTGGCGGCCGATTATACCAGTTTTATGTTGCACGGTGGCGATATGTCTTACTCATATTCTACCTGGGCATTCCCAACTACTGTGGGGGTGAGGTATAAGATTTAAGGCGTGAAGTAATACCAATATAGAGTTGATTTCAAATTGGCTTTTTAAAAATTTTTATGTGGAGGAAGGGGTTGCTTCTTTTTATTACAACATCAGGCTTATTAGCACTGATGTGGTTTTATTGCAATAAGCCCATTGTGCCTTGTTCTGGTTTTGCAACTTATGGTGCTGGTTTTAGTAAATTAGATACCCAAGTAATAAGTATCAGAAGGGATACTACCTGGTTAAAGGCGAATGATACAATTGAGGCTGAGAGGGAATATACCGTGCAGGAAAAACAAACCTCGCAATACAAGATATTGGTTGCGAGAAAGAGGCAAATGAAAATATGGGCGAGGCAATATAGCTGGGTGCGACTACCGGATAAGGCTGAAATAATTGATGAGAGAAGGTTTAAAACCAGGCATGGCAGCAGAACATTACTAGCCTGGATGCTAAAACCCTATAGTGTGGTACTTAATAACTACGATATTGAGGATACTGAGATAGGCCAATGGTGGTATGGTACACAGGGGTCGGGATACTTTGAAGGAAGGCTCGGATTTACACTAGTTGATGTGAACAATTCAAGGTTGATCAATAGTGTTTCATTCACCAGTTTTTTTGTTGGTTGTTATAATGACCGGCGGTATGGGTATGACGAAATTTATACCAAATATCCATATGCTATAGCGAATCCTAAATATGAGAGGGGAAATTCGGTCTATAAGGTAATTGGTGGTAGTAAAACCGAGGATGGGGTACCGGATATTATGCATTTATTCGACTTCAATGGTGATGGTAAGGCATTTGAGTTCCTGATTTTTAAAAGGGAAACCAGCCATTCTACAGAGGCGGCATTGTTTGGCTATAACGAAGGCAGGGATAGTTTTTATGCATACAATTGGTACAATACTGCTTATAAAATAGATACCCCCGGACGAACGCCAATTACTACAGAAGAAATGTATGACTACGCTAATGACTATAGCCTGGCGAAAAAGATAAAGCAGGGCAGGGTAACAAAGGATGAAACCGTGCTGCAATGGACGGACATAAGCGAAGAGTATAAGCTGGATAGTAGCGGAACAAAGGTGAGCGAGTATTTTATAGGTGAATTTATCAATATGCCCTGCTATATTAATGAAAAGTTGCATTATGATAGTGCCAAGAATAAATACTTCTGGCAAAGTATTTCTATACCGATCAATAGATAATTATAAAATAAATTTCTTAATTTTAACAACCAAAACTTAGACTTATGAAACGTACCCTCGTTGTTCTTGCCTTATTTGTTGCCACTTGTGTAAATGCCCAGAAGTATGAATTGGGATTTAACGGGGGTATTAACTATACCACCACTGTGAAGGATTTACAGAGTTATCCTAAAATCAATAGCCAGTCTGCAACACCCTTATCTTACCCCCTTACTTTATCATTGAAACTGCTAAAGAACCATAAAAACTGGCAATATGGTATATCGGTGGAAAGGAGCGAGGCTGAATACAGGACTTTTGATAATCCGGATTTTCTGCCCATGAATTTCTTACCCATTCAAAATAACCCCTATTCGCTGCGTATTGTGAGGGCAAGCTATTACCCTGTGAAGTTTTTGGTAAACAAAAAATTTAATACAGGTAGCGATGAAAACTATGCCGGTCTGTCTGCCGGATATGTATTTCTGCCACCAATAACCTATGCTAACAAGGAGCAAGCTGTGCCATTTAATAAAGACCATTATTATGGACTTACAGGCGGCCTGCAGGTAGGAACTACCAGGTATTTTACCCGCCACATAGGTGTGAATGCTGAACTGGATGCCAATTATTTGCGCTTCAGCCAGAGAAGTGAAAGCCAGCTTAGCTTTTTCACTTATTCATTCAATATGGGTGTGAGGTATAGAATCTAATCAACACACCCCATCTTCTTTTATTTAAAACTCTATCTACAAATGAACTCACCATTTGCCAATCTCTTTTTGGCCATACAGCAGCATGTGAAAGATGGCATGCCCACTGTAAAATATATAGACCAGGACTTAGGCCAGCTAAAAGCAACCAGCAGGCCGCCTGTATCATGGCCATGTGTACTGATAGATTTTGAAGACTTTGCCTATCAGAATCTGGGTAATAATGTGCAGACCGCCACCGGAACTGTAGTATTGCGGCTTGGATTTGCCCCTTTTAGTGGCACATCGCAGGTTACACCTACGCCTTATGTGCAGCAGGCTATCTCTTATTATGATATTGAATGGGCATTGCACAAACTGATACAGGGCTGGACCCCATGCGCCAACATGGGCCATATGATAAGAACCAGCACAATCACCCAAAAACGCACCGATAATTATAGGGTTCGTGAACTGAGGTATAGTATTGCCTTTGAGGATTACAGCACCAAACCACTACAACAATTAGCCCCGGCAACATTGGTGGTGGAGGAGCTGATAGTGGTGTAAGGTGTGCGGGCTTTTGTTTTTGGATGTTTTAAGGTATATACGTGCGCCAATTTCGGCTAAAGCCATATTAAATTAATTCTTATTCCCCGCCTGAAGTGGCTGTTGCACAACCATTAAGGAATTGTCATTTAAATTTGTTAATTTAACATATAATTATAATTACATCTGATCGTGACTTCCATTCTTTGAGGGAAACTATACATGATACAAGTATAAAACAATGACTTTTCAGCCATTTTTGG
>CANGSR010000307.1 GCA_947456055.1 Chitinophagaceae bacterium | reverse complement strand
GGTCGGTCATTGAGACACCATCAAACTTTACAAACTGTATATATGCACCCGGAAAATGGAATTGTGGATTTTTTCCAAACAATATCAATCCGGCATTTGTAGGGCAATTATAGGGCAAATCATAAAGACGCAGGGAAGAAACCTGCTCAATAATACTTCTATGGTTTGCCTCCAGAATTTCGGGAGAGATGGCTGCAGGCAGGTAAAAAGTTTTGATTAAATCCAGATTTATATCTGTGCTGGTAGTTCCGGGACAAGCCCTTGAATCAAAAGTTTTGGATGTAGAGCTTCTTTTTTCAGACAATCTTCTTTCTTCGGCTTCGTTGGCCAATGCTTTCCTTGGGCCTATTCTTATATGGCAGTTGCCCTTATAGCGCACAGGTGGATAAAAGGAAGGTTGCACCTCTACAACTACTACCTCTCCTCCATCTATACTATACACAGGGCTTACAATCATTGAGGGTTGGGGTAAAACATTCCCATTAGACCTTACATTGCCTATACTTTGCAATATATCATCTCCAATTTTCATTCCATTTACCTTGCCATTATCCTCAACACCTATGAGAATGTAAGATGATTTTTTGTGATTAGGGTAGTCATTAGAAAAAGCGCATACCGCAGGACCCAGCTTATCTTCCCTTACAGAAATGGTTCGCTCAATCCGGTCTGATTCAAGGTCGGTCAGTAAGGATTTTACTTCATCAATGGTAAGCATATCGAATTCTTTAGGTCAACATTCCTATGATAAAACTAAAATCAATTAAATATTAAGCCCCGCTACAAACTTTGGAATTGCCGCAAAAACCGCACATCATTTTGCGAATACAGCCTAAGGTCATTTACCTGGAATTTTATCTGGGTAATACGCTCTACACCCATACCAAATGCAAACCCGGTATATACCTCGGGGTCTATACCGAAATTACGAAGCATGTTGGGGTGTACCATTCCACATCCTAGTATTTCAACCCAGCCCGAATGTTTACAGAGGTTGCAGCCCTTGCCACCACATACTGTGCATGAAATATCCATTTCGGCACTAGGCTCGGTGAATGGGAAGTAGGAAGGTCGGAAACGCACCTTGGTATCTGCGCCAAACATTTCGGTAACGAAATAATACAAAGTTTGTTTCAGGTCGGCAAATGATACGTCCTTATCTACATAAAGCCCTTCGCACTGATGGAAAAAGCAATGTGCCCTGGCTGAAATGGTTTCATTCCTGTAAACCCGGCCTGGGCAAATTACCCTAACAGGTAGCGATTGGGTTTCTAATATACGAGCCTGGACAGATGATGTGTGGGTACGTAATACCCAGTCAGGATTGCTGGAAACATAAAACGTGTCCTGCATATCACGGGCGGGGTGGTCGGCAGGCATGTTCAGCGAGCTGAAGTTGTGCCAGTCATCCTCAATTTCTGGTCCGGTAGCAACACTGAAACCTATCTTTTCAAATATGGATACTATCTGGTTTTCTACAATCCTCAATGGGTGGCGGGTGCCTATGGGTAAAGGAACCCCTGGCAAGGTATAATCTATTGCCGGGCCATTATTGGCAGCTCCTTCCTGCATTTCTTTAAAGGATGCATATTTTTCCTCGGCCAATTGCTTGAAAGCATTAAGCATCTGTCCGGCTTCTTTTCTCTGGTCTGGTGGCACAGTTTTCATCTCCCCTGAGAGCGATTTTACAATACCCTTAGTACCCAGAAAGCGGATACGGAAATTTTCCAAATCTGTGTTGTCGGCAGGGCTAAAAGCTTTTATTTCCTGCTCATGTTCGTTTATTAGCTCCTGTAAGGATGGCATAGTATAGCAAAGGTATAGTCTAAATCTAAAAGTAAAAACTTAGAGGCTGTTGTTTAAGTATTTATTTAACTGATAAACTGTAACACATGCAATAAGAATAAACCAAATTATTAAGTCAGGGAGCAAATTGCCGGAAACTTCTGTAACTTTATAAAAAATTTACTTAGAACAAATTTCGGTCTGGTAATATACATTTGGTGACCCAAAACCACAATGCCTATTATTGCCTGAATAAAATCAATCCATTTTAGATGTTTCCAAATTTAAAAACTCGTTTAAGGACTAATTTTTCGAAATGCCTATATACCCTTGCGGCTATTATGGTGCTGAATACTAATACCAACGCCCAGGGTACCTGGACAAAAATGCAGGATGCTTCTATAGACTCATGTGCAGGGGTGATGTTGTTACTAACCGATGGTACGGTAATAGTGAAAACTGCCGTAGGCGGTGGTGATGTATATGGTAATGGCTGGAATAAAATCATTCCGGATATACATGGCAGTTATATAAATGGCATATGGTCAAGGATCCAACCCATGAATGATACCCGTTTATATTTTTCATCGCAGGTACTAAAAGATGGCCGTGTATATGTAGCAGGTGGTGAGTATGGCTCAGGGCGCAACAGGGGCGAAATATATGACCCCATAGCCGACCAATGGAATCCGGCAGGCCCATTAACTGATCTAAATGATACAATATCTGATGCTAATTCAGAAATATTGGATGATGGCAGGGTGCTACAGGCGGTTGTTCTTTCAAACCATTCAGTGTCACGGAAAACATATTTATTCGACCCTGTTACCAATAGCTATACACCTGGCCCTTCTACATTAGGTGTTGCCAATGAGTCGGCATGGATGAAGTTGCCAGACAATAGCTTGCTTTTTGTTGATATCTTCTCCAACAATTCTGAGCGGTATTTACCAGATTCAAACAAATGGGTAAGGGACTCTACTGTTCCGGTTGCACTATATGACCCTTATGGTTACGAAACAGGTTCTGCATTTTTATTGCCCAATGGTAAGGCTTTCTTCCTGGGGTCGTCGGGCAATACTGCCTATTATAATCCATCAGGAAATTCGCATCCGGGTAGCTGGACTGCTGGACCAAAGATACCGGATACACTTGGTGCACCTGATGCCGCTGCTGCAATGATGGTTAATGGTAAGATTTTATGTGCACTCTCCCCAATACCTAAGCCAGGTAATGTATTCCAGCGTCCTATGTATTTCTATGAATTCGATTACCGCACCAATACATTTACCAAGGTACATGCCCCCACTGCAGGTGTTAAGGATAGCATTAATAAAGCGGCCTTTCTATCAAATATGCTGTGCCTGCCTGACGGTAATATACTATTTGGTTGCCAGGGCAACGGGCAATATTATGTCTATACCCCTGATGGGTCGCCCATGTCGTCGGGAAGGCCAATTGTTGACAGTATTATTAAGGTGAATTGTGATACTTTTATTGCTACAGGCAAATTGTTTAATGGCATTACAGAAGGGGCCTGCTATGGCGATGACTGGCAAATGTCAACGAATTTCCCAATAGTACGTATCAGCAGGAATGACACTGTCTATTATGCAAGAACTTTTGGCTGGAATACATTTGGGGTAATGAGGGGTGCAAAACCCGATACCACTTCATTTAGTTTGCCCGATGGCTTACCTATAGGTACTTATAGCCTGCAGGTTGTAGCTAATGGTAATGCATCTATTCCTGTACCGTTTGAGGTATGTAGTTATTTGGGTACAGACCATATAAAGGACATTGCAGAAGGTATGGCTATTTACCCCAATCCTGCTTCTGAAACAGCAATTGTAGAATTTAATAGCAATCATACAGGTAATACAAATATTCGTGTACAGGATGTTTTGGGTAGGGTAGTTTCAGAAAGGAATGAAAAGACCATCCAGGGTAAGAATATTTTCGATTTGAATATCCATGGTCTTAATAAAGGTATTTATACGGTGAATCTTGTATCAGGCAGTAAGGTTTATAATAGTAGATTGGTTATAAGGTAGTGGTACTTCAGGAACAGCTAATTAATTGTTTATAAAGCGATTATTGATGTTTTAGTGAAAACTGGTTAGAATTGTAATGGCAGGGATTTTCATTAATAGGGTAATTCAATGTAATTTATTTTCTCAATCTGCTAACATTCTTATACATTTCTACGCCTATATAAGCAAGTGGTTTTGTATTATTTTAGCCGGGTTTTGGAATGGTGTAATCATAAATTCACTATTACAGTAAGCTGGATCATGAAATAAATATTTAAAAATCACCCAACGTATATGGTGGATTGTACTGTCTTTTTAACAAAGTGTTATTAATTTCAGAGGTATTTATAGTTTTTACTTTTTTATGCCCTAACGGATGAGGATATCTATACCCATAGTTCTATTATTTTTATTGTTCATGCTGGGTGGGTATTCATCAGGAGCGGTTAGTGCAAATTTTACAGCTGACTATACTGCAGGTTGTCCGCCATTGGTAGTGCATTTCACTAATACTTCTACCGGTGCTACCAGTTACACCTGGGATTTGGGTAATGGTTCCCCGCCAATTCCATTAACTGATGCTTCCGGCAGTTATCTGGCAACTGGTACTTATACTGTAACCCTTACCGCCTATAATGGTGCATCAACGAGTACCAAAAGAATGGTGATAACAGTATATCCATTACCAACAGTTGATTTTTACGTACCAGATACCTCGGTGTGTCCGGGTGCTCCTATTACATTTACCAGTACAAGTACAGGTGGTACTCCTGGCCCCATGACTTATGTATGGAATTTTGGTGATGGGCACAACTCTACTGCTACATCCCCGGTTTATTCTTATCCCACACCTGGGTTTTATAATATTACACTGGCGGTCACCAACTCACAAGGATGTTCGAAATCATTGACTAAAGCAGGCTATATTCATATTTTCGATCAGCCAGTACCTAATTTTACAGCGTCGCCTTCCCATTTTTGCAGGCCTCCGGCCATTGTAAATTTTGTAAACCTCACTACAGGTACCTCACCATTTACTTTTAGATGGACATTTGGTGATGGGGGTAGTTCGTCAACTACTACACCTACGCATACTTATTCATCCACAGGTTCTTATAACGTGAAATTGGCAGTTACCGATGGTAATGGTTGCAAGGATAGTGTTACCGTACCTGGTTTTGTTTCAATCAATAACCTTTCCGCCAACTTTACTTCTGCTACTACTGCTTGCTTATACGCTACAATTGCATTTTCCAATACCAGTTCAACCCACCTTTCCAGTTTATGGGATTTTGGCGATTCACGCACATCTGTTTTAGAAAATCCTTTGCATATTTATTATACACCGGGCACTTATACTGTAAGGTTGATAGTTTTCGATGGTTCGTGTTATGATACAATCACACATACAGTAACTATTTTGCCGGGGCCTGTTGCCACATTTACCATCACACCTACCAATCCCTGTCCTGCACCAGCAACATTAAGTTTTAATGCTACCGTGCCCACAGGGTCTACTACTACCTGGTTATATGGTGATGGTTTTACAGGTAGTGGTACCAGCACAGTGCATACTTATACGTATAATGGTGTTGATACGGTGAAATTGATAGTTACCGGAACCAGTGGTTGCCGTGATACGATCATTCAAATATATAATCTGTACAATCTCTTTGTTGATATTAACCATGATACTGTGGCTACTGGTTGTGTGCCTCTTACGGTACAGTTTACCTGCCACACCTGGACAACAGTACCCGATAGCATCATTTATCACCCATATCCTTTTGGCATTGCATCCTATGTTTGGACTTATGGTGATGGCTCACCGCCAGTAACGGGAGGTTCTGTAATCAGCCATACATATATGGCTGTAGGGATTTATTATGCCAAGGTGGTAGTGACAACTACAAACGGGTGCCGTGACAGTGCTACACTTGAGGTAATGGTAGGAACGCCCCCGGTTGCCGGGTTTACAGCTACACCTACTGAGGTTTGCGTTCACCGTGGGGTGCAATTTACTAATACCAGTACGGGTGCTGATGGTTACAGATGGTATTTTGGTGATGGAACCACTTCGGTAGAAGTTAATCCTAACGATACTTTCAATGTTCCGGGTACATATACTGTAACATTGATAGCCTATTTTCATGGCTGCCCCGATACTTTTATTCGTCCAAATTATATCACTATTGATTCTCCTTTGGCAAGAATCATCTCAAATTATATGTGCGTTCCCCCTACTTCTGTGACATTTATTGATACATCATGGGGTGACGACACGCATATGTGGTATTTTGGAGATGGCGCATCTTCCTCAGCCCATAGTGTTTTACATAATTATCCTTCGCTGGCTATTTATAATGTTATGCTTACCACTTATAATGCAAGAAGTGGGTGTCGTGATACGGCCTATAAGCAGATAAACTTAATAAGACCAATACCTGAGTTTACGGCCAGTGATACCGCTGTCTGT
>CANGSR010000306.1 GCA_947456055.1 Chitinophagaceae bacterium | reverse complement strand
ATCTCACCAGTAGGGCCATAAGGTGGCTCCACCTCAGGTTTAACCCCATCTGGCAGGTCGGCACCACCTAAACGGCTCAATACCTGCTGGCGTGCAAAGGCATCATCTACATTATCATCGAAAATAATGCGGATATAGCACAGTCCGAATGAGGATGTGGAACGTAGACTGGTGCGGCTTTGCACAGAATTAAGAGTCGTTTCCAAAGGAATTGAAACAAATTTCTCTACCTCCTCTGCACTACGGCCCGGCCATTGGGCTATAATGATTATCTGTGTATTGGTTACGTCAGGGAAGGTTTCGATGGCTGTGTTTTTATAGCTTATAAAGCCTATTACAGCTAATACCCCGGTTAAAAAAAACACCAGATACCTATGCCTTAACGAAAAATGAATTATTGCCTTTATGAATTTGTTCATTGAATATTATTTGTAATTGATGAACACTATTGTTCCTGAGAACTTTAGCAAAATGAGGTTCATTATTATATTCCCGATTTTCAAAAAATCCCTGCTGCGATAATATTATTCGCCCAGCAACTGATTGAAAATGAATATTTGATTCTTAGTAATTAGTACTTGTCCAACAGAAAGGCCACTTTTAATAAAGGTTTGCCCCTCTACAGTTTTAAGTATCTCCACCTGGGCTATTTGCATATCCTTATCGCTGTTGTATACCACAACATAGTTTTTACCGTCTTGAGATAGTAAAGCAGTCGTTGGGATACAGATTGCATTGCTGCCCTCCTTATTATTGACAATTACTTTGGTAAACATATCCGGCTTCAGTAACATATCCTTATTGTCAAGGTCTATGCGCACCTTCATCACCTTACTTTGCGGGTCTAATACCTGGCTTATCTTTTCAATTTTGCCTGCAAATGACTTATCGGGGTAAGACAGCGGTATAACATTTACACCATACCCCTCCTTGATCTTAGATATATCAGCCTCATAAACATTGGCATATACCCACACATTTTTAAGGTCGGAGATGGTAAACAGGTTATCGCCCATATCGGGCCTGATGAATGCACCTGCATTTACTTTCTTCTCTACTATATAGCCATTTATAGGCGATACAACCATATACTGGCCGCCTACGTTGGCCTTTCCCCCACCATTGATATTAATAACAGACTGCACCTTATTACGTGAGGAAAGGGCCTTTTCATAATTCTGCTTAGCTTCATTATATTCCTTTTCGCTGCTGATGCCGTTTTTGTAGAGCGATTCTGCATTATCCATCTGGCGCTTGCTTATAGCAAGGTCGGCATTGGCACTACTCAGGTCGTTATAGCTGCCTGCCACATCGGCACTATGAATCACAGCCAATACCTGGCCTTTGGTAACCCTGTCCCCCAGTGTCACCTTGCACTCTATTACCTTACCACTTACCTGCGGGAAGATTTTAATAACATTATTATCATTAAAACTGATGACACCGCTCAAGGTAAGCTCATCAGTAATATTGCAATTACGCACGGTATCCATCTGTATCATGTTCTTCATGGTATCGGGCAATACAAATTTACCACTTGCAGCTATTACAGGCATTTTATGTTCGCAAGCTGAGAATAGAACCAATCCTATTAATGCAGTTACTATTATTTGTTTCATTTTATTAATATTTTAGAATGCTTTTAAAAATTTCAAATCGTTATACCTACCTCATTCCTTAGTTAACCACATCAGCCCCAACAATGTCATTGAGTTCTTCCTTGGCCAACCTTAGATTGAGTGTCTGCTCCAGTTGTTTTTCCCGTATATCGTGGTAATCATTAAAGTACTCCAGAAATTCGAGCAGGCTTATCTGCCTTTTGTTGTAGCTCTCCATTATGTTTTTCTGCAGCTGGTTGTAGTCTTCGTAAAACTTCTGGTTATTCTTTGAAGACAACTGTATGGTAAGCAACAATTTCTGGTAAGCATTGAGTACATCATTTTGCAATTTCTGGTCTGCCTGGCTAAGTAGGGTTTCCTGTTGCTTTACCTGGAACTTTGCCGTTTTGATATTGCCCTGATTCCTGTCCCATAAAGGCAGGGGAAGGGAAATGGCTAGCCCTACATAGTTAGGGGCATAGTTGGCATTTTGGTCAAATTCAGGACCAAAGGTGATATCTGGTACAGCTAAAGCTTTCTGTAATTTCAGGTTTTGGTGGTTGAACTGGGTTTGGTAAACCTGGGTCTGATAGTCAGGGTTATTGTGCTTAGCAGTATCCATAAGCTGCAACCAGGTGATGGATGGTATTTCTGCTGGCTCATTCTCAGGTAGCAGAGGCTGGATGAATTTATTGCCAGTCACTTGCAAAATGGTTTTCAGTTCACTTTGGGCATCATTCATGCTTTTAGCATTTTCAGTCATATCCTGCTGCAAGGCAATTATTAGTGCCTGAACCCTCAGGTATTCTTTACGGGCTATATTACCCGCTGCCAATTCGGCTTCTTGTGCATGTAGCAGCTTATTGAGGCTCGCCATATTTTCGTCGTATAAACGTGCATTACCCTGTAGGCGTGCTATGGTATAAAAATCGGTCAGCAAGGTTGCCCTGAGGCTGCGCATTACCGATTTGAACTGCCATTCAGCAAGGTTTGCATTTGTTTTGGCAAGGTCTATTTGCTTGCCTCTTTTACCGGCTGTTTTTATGAGTTGCTGTACCTGTACATAGTACTCCCCTACTGGATTACCATTGGCATCTGTGCCATGTTGAAATAGGGAGGAGGTGCTTTTCGAGTACACATTCTGGTCGGTATTAAGCAATGGATTATCCCATTTTCGGGCCTGCTCTACCAGTGCCTGCGATGACTGTATATTATAATGTTCGGCTAATAGCAGAAGGTTATTGTCCAGAAACAATTTTTCAGCCTGCTTTACGTCCAGTTTTATGGTATCTGAAACAGGCAGTTGACCAATGCCCTGGGCATTGGCGAGGGTTATTTGCAAAAGGCAAATGCAGATATATGCATAAATGCCTTTTGCTAGCTTATTTGAAAGCATGCAATAAAATTTTGATTATAAATAGAATTATTACGGCAGTGCCGTGAAGGTTTTAGCTGTTACAAGCCAACTTAGGGGGAGGAGGATTGATTTCCTCAAAAAAAAGATAAAAATAATTCTGCGGGATGGGGCTTGAGAAAACCACCTTTTCCTGCTCATTGAAAGTATAAGTAAAATTTGCTGGAAGGGCTATTTCAAAAGGTATAAACTTAGGTGCATGAGCCCTGCGTGAAGAATGATGATGGGAGGATACACTTGTACCTGAAGGGGCATTATTGGTTGTAGGTTTTGCCGATTTCTTGATGACACAATGAGAATGCGGATTTACATTAAACGACATTAGCGATAGTCTGTCAGGCTCATTTTTAATGAGATAACAGGCTAGAAGTAGCAGAATGCCCAATAATTGCAATATGAAAATCCGGGATTTAAGCATGGCTTGCGCAATGCAATATTAGCCTTTGGAAAAATAATAGAATGTTAAGACTTTATTGATCAATGAGTTTAACAACTTTAAATCTAAATTATGGACCAATCCTCTACCTTTATCCTAAATTAATTGTGCCCCTTTTATTAAACAATTGACTAATGAACAATTCTATTTTTACTGATGCCCGCTTACTGGATGAATTGAATAAGTATACCCGGACCAAACAGGTGAAGCGTGACCATATACTCATTGCACCCGGCGACGAGGTAGTATTTATTCCGCTTGTAATGAAAGGGGTTTTGAGAATTGTGAGGCAAAACGAAGAAGGGAAGGAAATCTTTCTTTACCATCTCTACCCTGGTCAGACATGCGCCATGGCCATAAATTGCTGTCAGGGTCGTAAAAAAAGCAGTGTAAAAGCCATTGCGGAAGAGGACTCTGAAATAATGCAGATACCCGTAAATATGGTGGATGAGTGGTTTAAATACCCAGAATGGAAAACCTATGTAAACAGTACCTATAGCCAGCGTTTTGCCGAATTGCTTGATGTAATAGACCTTATTGCATTCAGCAATATGGATAAGCAAGTGCTGCACTACCTCAACGAGCGTTGCCGTGCAGCAGGGTCTAAAGCAATAATGATTACCCACCAGCAAATAGCCGATGAACTCCACACCCACCGTGAGGCTGTTAGCCGCCTGCTCCGCACGATGGAACAAAAGAATATCCTGAAGTTGGGCAGGAATACAATTGAGTTGCTGAATTGATAAGGAACGATGAATAAATAAAGTTCACCTCAAAAAACCTCAAAGTGCGCTGCTAAGCTGGAGTAGTTTTCGTTTGTTATATTTTTTTTCTACATAGCTATTGACACCTACGGCCTCAACGAAACTAATGCATGCCTTATCTGCGAATAAGTTCATTTTCCTGAATCGAAAATTCGCAAGTCCCTATTCCAAGATTTTTTGAGTTATGGAACAAATGTTCCTAAGTAAGTGTTTGATTAGCAGGAATTTTGTATCCTAAATCAAACTTTTATTTATGAAAAAGAATATGGGTTCCCTCGACCGCATCCTCAGAATTGTTGTAGCTGCTGTGATTGCTGTATTATATTTTATGAAGGTAATAGATGGCACTTTGGCTATCATCTTAATGGTACTGGCAGGCATCTTTGTTTTAACCAGCCTCATTAGTGTTTGTCCATTATACCTGCCATTTGGGATTAGTACAAAAGGAAAAGAAGAGTAAGATTAGTGCGGATATGATGAAATGCCAATTTGCTTCCCCGCAAATTGGCATTTTTGTTTAAACCCCGCTTTAACAATATTTTTTACAAAGACGGCCATTTATCCAACAATTGTTCCCAAACAGAGGTGTAATAGTTATGACCTTTGTGTTATCAAAGCAGAGGAACGAATGAAGAATTGGATATGCAAATATAAATTGGAGATAGGGGGTTTGATTATAGGAGCAATTGCCGGATGGTGTTATTGGAATTTTGTGGGGTGTGCGTCCGGCAATTGTTTAATTACTTCAAGGCCTGTCAATAGCAGCCTCTATGGCGCAATGATGGGCTACTTACTCTTTAGCATGTTTAAGAAAACACCTCAAAAGGCTAATTAATCACTTAATAAATAAACAAAAATGAACACTTCAGAATTACTAAAATCGGCGCAGGCAGTAGTGGTGGATGTAAGGACACCAGGCGAATATATGGGAGGCCACGTAGCAGGCAGTATTAATATACCTTTGAATGAGGTTCCGGCCCGTGTGGCTGAGTTTAAGGATATGGGTAAGGTGGTATTGTGTTGTGCATCGGGTGGCAGAAGCGGTCAGGCTACCATGTTCCTGCAACAATATGGTATTGAATGTGTAAACGGAGGTTCGTGGCTGGACGTAAACTATTTAAAAAACAATTAAGCAATTAAACAATGATAGAGACATTAAAGAAATTATTCGGAATAGGACCAAAGATAGATTTGGGCGAGATAATAGCCAATGGAGCTGTAATAATTGACGTACGCACCATAGCAGAATATGCCGGTGGCCATATGAAGGGGTCAATTAACATACCGCTCAATGCACTACAGAGCCAAATGGCAAAATTGAAGAAAGACAAACCGGTAATCACCTGCTGTGCATCGGGTATGCGTAGTGGCAGTGCAAGGTCTACTCTATTGTCGGCTGGTTTTAAGGAAGTATACAATGCGGGTAGCTGGTACAATCTAAAAAGATACGAGAAATGAGCAATTTAATGCAAAGGGTAACCACCAACTGGCACCTGATGAGGATAATGAGGCTGGGCATAGGAATAATGATGCTGGTGATGGGTATACAAAGTAAGGACTGGGCACTGGGCTTATTCAGCGGATTTTTCCTATACCAGGCTATTACAGATACTGGCTGCTGCAGTTCGGCAGGATGCAATACCCCACGCAGGGGTTATGTCAGGCCACCATTACAACAGTCCACTGAAATTGTAACAGAATACGAAGAAATAAAATAAGGAATTATGGAAACGAAATCATTTTCAGATTTAATAAACGGTGAAACACCGGTATTAGTGGACTTTTCGGCAGAGTGGTGTGGCCCGTGCAAAATGATGGCACCGATCCTGAAACAATTGAAAGACAGTATTGGCGACAAGGCTAAAATCCTAAAAATTGATGTGGATAAGAATCCTGCTTTAGCGAGTGCATTCAAAATTTCCGGAGTACCTACCCTTATCCTTTTCCGTAATGGACAGCCTATGTGGCGTCAAAGCGGGGTAGTTGCAGCCAATCACCTCAAAGGCATAATAGAGCAATATTCTGCATGATGCTAATCATATAATAATTGCCGGTTTGACACTAAAATTGAGCTTATTTGTAGCAGT
>CANGSR010000305.1 GCA_947456055.1 Chitinophagaceae bacterium | reverse complement strand
TCATCCCTCTCCTCAATAGCGCATTCAAGATTTGAAATACGACCAAACAAATTATGAGCTGACATTAAGAAATTCTTCATTTCCGAAGTACGATTTCTAGACATAAAATTAATTTTAGGTTTGAACAAAATAAAATTTACAACTTATCAAACTAATCAATTACGAAGGTATAATTATCATTATTATCTGGATTATTGCTCGTTTTTGCAAATTCTAAAAATACAGTTATGTTATTCATAACCACTTACCAATCTCAATTTAGATCAACAATCGAACACTATGAGATTGGATAAATATATATACGAAAATTTCTCACCCATCTCCTAAATTTCTCATTCAAGCTTTGAAAACGTCCAAACAAGCCATGAGCAGTTATTCGGAAATATTTCATTTTAGAAGTGCGATTTCAAGGCATAAATTAAATATAATGTATTAATTATGTGTATTTTACATAATAAACAATTAATGGTAGTTTTCAACATTAGTTTTATTATTTAAGCTTCTTTGCAAATTCTAAAAGTAAAGTTGAGTTATTCATCACATCTAATCCCCCCCAATTGATATCCACAATAGGGTGGTCTTTAAAATAAAGCAAGTATTCTTCAATGTTTCTAATATCATCACTATCATTATGCGTATTATTATACAAAACAATTCGGGGAGCGCATGTATAGTATGAAGATGAATTACTTAACATGAACCCATGCAGCATTTTTTTGTCACTAATTTCATACAAATTAATTATGGATTGACCAAGATGCAACGAAATGCATATATATAACTCTTTGTTTATTTCTTTAACATTAATAATGCATGATTGACCGGTTAATTCTAAAGAACCAGTTAAGAATACTTTCTTAAACTCAATACTTTTCTCATGAAACCCACTCAATTTAGCAGAATAATTTCCCCTTAGGAGAATCAATTCTAATTGACACTGCAATATTTTCTCTCTTGTTCTTGAATAATAGTATCCTGTAAAGTGAAAGGTGTTCTCTTTGATTTTATTTTCATACAATTGCTTAAATTCATCATAACTCCTACACCCTATGTAGTAGAGATACATATCTTTATAAGGCGACTTCAATGGAATCTTATCACATATTATTTGATTAAGTTTTTTAAATAACGTATCGCCTTTAAGATGCCTATACTCATTTTTCGCACCCGTGTAGCCAGACTCGTAAATATTTTCTAGTATATCTGTCCAGTTCTTTTCTAGTTCTGAATCCAAACATGGATATTTCCCACCATCACCCAGAAGAACCTTATCAAATTCTTCAAAAGAAGGCATGTTAAATTTTCTATATAATCCCTCATTGTGATATTTCTCATATACTCGAAATAATCTTGAATAAATTTCGCTATAAAGAAATTGTAATTCTTCCAGAGTAAATTCGTTTTTCATGTGCAATAATTTACTTTTATTATATTTGCGTGTTATATTTATTGATGTTGCCTTTTAAGCCAAGTCCAAGAAATAGTACTCTTTATTTAATGAATCAAATGCATTAAAAACGTTATTAAGATCAAATACCGAACCCATAAAATTGTGCCCTGCATTAGTTGTTACAATATTCCTAACCTTATTTCTATAAGATGAATCAAATATTTGAATCCAATTTGGATTATTAATATAGTTGGAAATTGGATTTAAAGTGCCCTTTACAATATTTAAATCAGAATAAAATTTTAATTGGTCTAATTGTATTCCAATTTTATTTAATTTCTCTAATAAACTCCCTTTATAATATTTTTCGCCATTTGAACATGGCAAGCCAATTCTAGTTTTGTTTTCCATATCATTTTTTAATCTGGAATCGCCATGTAGATTGAATGCAATAATTATTTTTTGACCAAGATGTCTTCCACAAAATATTAATGTCTTTAATTCTAGACCAAGCTGGACCTCATTAACATCAAGATTAATACATTTATTTTCTGCTAACATATTTATATTGCTCCTTTTCGCATTAAAGGCTTCTTCACATGAGAATGTTTTTGGCTTAGAAAATAACCATAATGGTATCTTATTCTGTCTTGAAAAATCACTAAACTTCACAACATCGGGACAAAACATCATTTCTTGAAAGCTTCTAGATTCTCCCCTTATTTCAATAGGAATATTTGCCTCTAAGCATTTGCAAATATCACTCTTTGATCCACAAATAATATTATCCGATCCACAAATAATATCTAAATCAATATCTCGGTTACAACTCATTTGATTGACTTTTTTGTAAAGTTGTACTAACTTTTTAGAATTTCAAAGTCTATTCACCAATTATTTATCAAGTGTTTTTTTCATATTTTTTTCCACTATTTCGGAATATTTTGTCCTTATTTTTATATATGGTTAGCAATAAAAATCCGAAAAAATTGCACACTAAATATATTTTGCGCACTAAATAATTTTCATTATAACTGCACCTCCCCCGTTGTTCCAGATGTTACGATAGTGACATCCCTAACTGCAAATAAAACCCCTTCTCTGATGGTCTTCATCTTCCCCAAGCCTGACCACCGTCCCCGTGCAAAAAAAATCTGTTAATCATAAAAATCAGCTTCAATCAGTGGTTCAAGCCTCACAACTAAATACTCACAATTTTCCCTCCCCTGATTATTATCCCAAAAACACACCACAACTTTGTGCCATAAATCTATCCGCATGGCACACCCCGAAAAACAACAGCAGGCCTACAACCTCTATTTCAATACCGACCATACAAGTTCCGAAATTGCCGACATCCTCGATGTAAACCGTAAAACCCTCTACCTATGGGTAAAAAACGGTAAATGGGAGGAAATGAAACGTGCTGCCAACGTAGCACCCGGTATGATATTAT
The DNA here is from genome assembly GCA_947456055.1 of Chitinophagaceae bacterium. GTDB lineage: Bacteria > Bacteroidota > Bacteroidia > Chitinophagales > Chitinophagaceae > Nemorincola. Next base: position 3,464 of record CANGSR010000305.1, on the reverse strand, counting down.
TGGATGTCTACGGCCACGTAGGCGCCATCAACAATAAAATCCGCCAACGAGAGCCCGACGACCGAATACCCACCATGGAAGAAGTAGAAAAACTGCGCAAACTCTTGGGCATGGTCAAGAACATCAACAAAAACCACATAGGCTCCTACATGGAGTCATTTACAGAATTAGTCCGCTTTATCAGTGGCTCCGACGAGGTCCTATCCTGGAAAGTAGCAGAATACGCAAAGAGATATGTGCGAGGCAATTTCGGCGATATGGAAATGGAAACATCCATCAAATCCAAAAAACAAGTAGCCTTTGTAAAGGAGAATTTGACCAATATAGAAGACGAGGAAACAGAGCAAATCGAAGAACAACAACAGGAATCATCCCCCGAAATCCAACCCGAATTCGGCAACGAAAACTGGGAATATGGCTCCGTTTGGGGCAACGATGGGGCATTAATGGGGCATTCTGAGGCAACGGAATTCTACAGCCAGGAACAGCCAGAACCCGCTGCAGTAGCGGAATTGGAGCCTTCCGAAGAAAATTTATCCTCTGAAAATGCCCCACAAGAAAATTTTGAGGCATTTGGGGCATTTAGTGAACTCGACGAAGAAGAAACCCGCCACAAAAACATCATGAAACAAGCCGAAGCTTTAGCAACAAAATACGGCCACACCATACCAGAAACAAAACCAAAACCCAAAAACGAATTCGGCTTAACCATCAATGGCTACTGGACCGAAGACAACGTGTACGGCCTCCCCGATATACCCGGCATCTATGCCCTATACGAGTGCGAAACCGACAAAAAAACCTACGTCACCAAGCCCAAAAAGCTCCTCGCAATAGGCGAAAGCCATAACATCAAAGCCGATGTATATCAGCTACTAGATAACAAGCTCGACATCAGTAATCCAAACGTAATCACCCCACAACCCGGTTGGCGTGGAGCCATTGCCCCCGGCCACGACCTCTGCTTTTCCTATACCAAATGCGAACTCCCCGACCTCAACCGCCTCGCCACTGCCCTAATAGATAACATCGCCCCTCCATTCAACAAACCCATCACCCAATTTAATTATGCCAAAACCCTCATCGTCACTTTCGGCCAAAACCTCTTCTTCCCAAAAGTCATCAAAAACCAAAAGCAAGCAGCATAAAATAAATATATAAAATACGACAACCGTAATTTACTGAAAGTAAATTAGATAGGACGTGCGGAACTCCCCTCCTGTTTTTAGGAGGGGATGTTGACGGCCTCTGCCAAGAGGCTGTCAACTGGGGTGGTTGGGGTGCGTTTAGCATGCGAATCCGGCCCACCACACCCCAACCACCCCAGTTTAAATGAACTGTTCCAGTTCATTTAAACGTCCCCTCCTAAAAACAGGAGGGGAGTTCCCGCACGTCCTATCTACCTTATTTATAGTGTTTTACGGTGTGTTTAATTTCGTAATGTTTTAAATAAAACAGGATGCCCCCATTACAGGAGCATCCCGGATAACCACCCTTAATCATCAACCTAAAACCTAATATTCTGTATGGAGTTCCAAATATTTTAGAAACTCTGACTTTACTTTATCATCTTCAAATTTGCCACCGTAAAAGGCAGAAACTGTAGCGGAGTTGGTATCGCCAATGCCACGGCTGGAGACGCAGAGGTGGCGGGCATCAATTACTACTGCTACGTTTTCGGTTTCCAGTATGGCTTGTAGCTCCATACCTATCTGCATGGTGAGGCGCTCCTGCACCTGCGGGCGCTTGGCAAAGTATTGCACTATGCGGTTCAGCTTGCTGAGGCCTATTACCTTACCACTGCTTATATAGCCTATGTGGGCCTTGCCAAATATGGGTACAAAATGGTGTTCGCAATTGCTGTAAAGGGTTATGTTTTTCTCCACCAGCATTTGCCCGTACTTATATTTATTGTCAAACAGGGCTATGTTGGGCTTGTTTTCAGGGTTCAGGCCGCTGAAAATTTCCTTTACATACATTTTTGCTACCCTTTTTGGGGTGCCTTTCAGGCTATCGTCGCTAAGGTCTAGCCCCAGGGTATCCATTATCTCCCTGAAGTGGTATTCTATCCTGGCTATTTTTTCCTGGTCGCTTATATCAAATGCATCGGGCCTTAGTGGGGTATCTATTCCGGTACTTATATGCTCATCTCCCATTGCATCGGCCAGTTGTTCGTCCATATCCATATCGTCCTCATTAAGCAGGGTACTCAACAAAATTTCGCTCTGTTTCATATAAAATCACTTTTAGGTCTAGTTCACTTTTTATTTTATCTCTCAGTAATCGGTATATTACCCTTGCCATATTTTCGGCGGTAGGTATTACGTCTTTAAATTCAGGCACATCAAGGTTTAGGTTTTTGTGGTCAAAACGGTCTACCACCATTTCTTTCATTACATTGCTTAGTTCCTTAGTGTCTATCAGGAATCCGGTTGTTTCGTTGATTAGTCCGGTTACCTTTACTACCAGTTCGTAATTGTGCCCATGGTAGTTGGGGTTATTGCACTTGCCATATATCCTGGCATTTTCTTCGTCGGTAAGCCCTGGGTTGTGAAGCCTATGGGCAGCGTTGAAGTGTTCTTTTCTGTAAACTGATATTTTGTCTTCCATTTTTATCGCTGTTTGTCAATTATGTTTAGATATTTCTCTGAACTTTTAAACAAACACAGTGCAAAACTAGAACAAAATTTTGTTCAAATAATTGTGTAAAAATGTAAACAAAACAGAAATAAGGATAAAAGAGTCTCTTATTATTGGCAAAGCCTTATCTGTCAATGGTTTCGGCTGAATATTGAATTTGGCTATAGCACTATTAAGGGAATACAAATTTGTGTCCATAAATCTTGTTGTTTATAAAATGTTCATTAATTTTGCAAAATTATTAAACAGTATTGCATTCCGTTTTTATGAAGAAATATTTAATCACCATCGTTCTATTTGTATTGTGTATCAATGCGTTCGCCCAAACCGGGGTTATTAGTGGCCGGATAAAAGATAAGAAAACCGAGGTGCCTGTGATAGGCGCTACCATCATACTGGAAGGCACAACCCTTGGTGCCGCCGCCGATACTGATGGCCGGTTTGTAATACGGGATATCCCCACCAAGACTTATAATATCAAGGCACAGGCGCTAGGGTATGAGGCGGTTACTATTTATAATGTGGTGGTTTCATCGGGTAATGAGCAGGTGATAACCATTGATATGGAGAGCGGTGCCTCTACTACCCTTAAGGAAGTAGTGGTGAAGAAAAACCCATTTGCCCATAATGCCGAGACTCCATTGTCGCTACTCACATTGAGTGCGCAGGAGATAAAAAGTAACCCCGGTGGTAATTTTGATGTGAGCAGGGTGATACAGGCTTTCCCTGGTGTGGGTGGCACATCGGGTTCTGTAGGTGGATATAGAAATGACCTCATCATAAGGGGTGGTGCGCCTAATGAAAATGTATACTATATAGATGGT
>CANGSR010000304.1 GCA_947456055.1 Chitinophagaceae bacterium | reverse complement strand
TATCCAGCAAAAGGACTATGTCCCAGAGGGACTACCGGTTTGTAGAAAAACAATTATCCAGCAAAAGGACTATGTCCCAGAGGGACTATCGGTTTGTAGAAAAACAATTATCCAGCAAAAGGATTATGTCCCAGAGGGACTACCGGTTTGTAGAAAAACAATTATCCAGCAAAAGGACTATGTCCCAGAGGGACTACCGGTTTGTAGAAAACAATTATCCAGCAAAAGGACTATGTCCCAGAGGGACTACCGGTTTGTAGTAATACAATTATCCAGCAAAATGACTATGTCCCAGAGGGACTACCGGTTTGTAGAAAAACAATTATCCAGCAAAAGGACTATTCCCCAGAGGGGCTACCGGTATGTCCAAAAACATCATTCAGGTAATCTAAAAATATACTTTTCTTCAAAATCAATACCAAACAACGTCAACAATTGCCTATACTCATCTAGAAATGTCTGTTTTTTATGATGCGCCTGCTGATTCTCAATATATTTCACCACTGCATCAATTTGCGATTTGCTATAACTAAATGCCCCATAACCATCCTGCCAATGAAATTTCACACCTGTTAGTTTTTCATTATTGATCCATTCTGATGAATCCCCTTTTACAACCCGCATTAAATCAGAAATTGATTGTTTGGGACTGAGACCAATAAATAAATGCACATGGTCAGGCATATTATTTATGGCAATCATTTTATGGCCATTTCCCCTCACTATCCCCGAAATATACATACGTAATCGTTCATCCCAATCCGCATGTAACAATGCCGCCCTATATCGTGGCGCAAATACAAATTGAATGTATAATTGGGTGTATGTATCAGACATAAAACAAATTTAAGCCAAATTACAAATAATTTGTTCACAATTTAGTCCCCTTATCCAATCGGTAGACCCTCCGGGTCACACCCCCCTATCCTGATTTTTTTGCTACAAACAGGTAGCCCCGCTGGGGCAATCCTCGTTTCCAGAACCACAATCATCAGTTACAAATAACCAATTTACAATCATCTACTAATCCCTCAACTCCAACAACGCTACATTCTCAATATGGTGCGTATGCGGGAACATATCAACCGGTTGCAGGCGGGTCACTTTGTAGGCCGCATTGAGCAGTTGCAGGTCACGGGCCTGGGTGGCGGGGTTGCAACTTACATATACTACCTTGGGTGCCCTCATTTTTAGTAATTGGTTGATGAGTTTTTCGGTCATACCTGCACGTGGTGGGTCGGTGATGATGACATCTGGGCGGCCATGCTCGGCAAAAAATGCATCGGTGCATATTTTCTCCACATCACCGGCAAAAAACTGGCAATGTGTAAGACCATTAATTGCTGCATTCTCAGCCGCATCCTTTATTGCATCTGGTACAGCCTCGATGCCTATTACCTTTTTAGCCCCTGCCGAACAGAAGATACCTATACTACCCGTACCACAATACAGGTCATAGAGGGTTTCGGTACCGGTAAGCCCTGCAAATTCACGGGTCACCTTATATAGGGCTTCAGCCTGCACCGTATTCGTCTGGAAGAATGACTTAGGCGAAATCTTAAAAGTGAAGTTTTCCAGCTTTTCTTCAATATAGGGCTTACCACTATAGCACACCACTTCCTGGTCGTAGATGGTATCATTCACCTTACCATTTATGGTATAATGGAGCGAAGTGATGCCCGGCACATTATCCTGTATATGTTTCATTATGCCTTCCCTGGCCTCCTTATCTTCATGGTGTATCACCAGGTTCACCAAAACCTGCCCTGTAGTTGCCACCCTGATGATCACATTCCTCAACCAGCCATATTGGGCTTTAAAGTCGTAATACATTAGTTTATTAGCCTCGGTATAAGCTCGAAGGGTATTAATGAGCAGATTGGTAGGTTCTGACTGTAGATAACAAGTCTCAATAGCCACCACCTTATCGAATAATCCCGGTGCATGAAATCCAAGTGCCGGCACCGGGGCTATCTTTTCTTCCCTGTTTACTATTTCCTCAGTAGTCAGGTAGCGCTGGGTCGAAAACGTAAACTCCAGTTTATTACGGTAATACCGCTCGTTGGGACTACCTATTATGGTCATTACAGGCGGCAATTCCACCTGGCCTATACGGGTAAGTTGGTCGGTTACCTGCTGCTGTTTATACACCAGTTGCTGGTGGTAGGGCAGCATCTGCCATTTACAACCACCACACACCCCAAAATGCTGGCAAAAAGGCTTCACCCTCATTGGCGATGGGGTTACCACTTGCAGCATCCGCCCTTCGGCCCAGGTCTTTTTATCCTTGGTGATACCTATATTTATAATATCTCCAGGTATGGCTCCCTGCACAAATATTACCTTTCCATCTTCCATTCGGGCTATGCTATTACCTTCAGCAGCATAGGCTTCAATCAATACATTGAGTAGCGGGGGGGACTTTTTCTTTTTACGAGACAATTTTTTGGGCTTTTTTAACAAACAAAAAGCAAATTTACAGGTAACAAAATGGGATACACCAATTTTAATGATTTATTTTTGAATCCCTAAAATAACACGACTATCTTTAGAAAGATTAATCTCAATTATCAAACACAGGATGAATTATGAAGCCAATTAAACTACTACTTTTATTAATCGTGCTCCTCGCACAGTCTCAAACATCATCTGCCCGATTTGGTTACCACGTTAATTTAACAATCGATGGTATCACCGAAGGAAAAGTTTATTTAGTGCATTATTACGGCAAGCCCGGCCCTACCGTTTACATCTCCGATTCCGCCATGTTCGATGCCAAGGGCAATGCAGACTTCAATAGTACCGACATCGAATTCGTTGGTGGTATCTATATTGTATTGATTGCCGGCAAGCGCACGAGCTTTGAGTTTATGCTCAACAAGGGCGATGATATTACCATTCATGCAGTAGAAAGCAAAATACCTGAAGGAATAAAATTCACCAATTCACCAGAGAACGATCGCTTTATGGAATACCTCAAATACCTGAAAGGGTATAATACCAAAGAGGAGGGCTACAAAAAAGCATTAGCTGAAGCCAAAAGCATTAATGACACCAACGAGGTGCGCAGCAAAGCCACCGTTACACTTAAGGAGCTAAACAAATATCGTCAGGATTATGCAAAAAAATACCCCAACACTATCCTTGCAAATATTTTCAATGCCATGCAATCACCAGAAGTACCCGAAGGTCCTCACTTCCTGGCCGATGGAGTTACTAAGGATTCTACTTTTGCTATCAGGTATTACCAGTCACATTATTGGGATGGATTTAATTTCAAAGACGATAGGTTGATATATACCCCACTATACGATGGCAAGATGGAAGATTTCTTTGCTAAATGGGTACAACCTACCATCGACAGTCAGGAATATGCCTGCGATTTTATGATGAATAAGGTAAGGGGTACCAAGGATTTGTTCCATTTCACCCTTTGGTGGCTGACCAACCATTTCGAGTCGAGCAAGATTATGGGTATGGACGAGGTATTCGTTTACATTGTGGAGAAATACTACATGACGGGTGAAGCAACCTGGCTGAAACAAGAAGAATTGGATAAATATGTGGATAGGGCACGCAAAATTGCACCTAATGTACCCGGCAATAAAGCACCAGAAGTAAAGCTACCTAATATCAAAACCGGAAAAGTAGAAAGCATGCTGGCCCAGAAAAACAAGTACACCTTGTTGATATTCTACTCTCCATCATGCGGCCATTGCCAACACGAAATACCGCTGATAGACTCGGTTTATAACGAAGTATTAAAAGCCAAAGGTGTAAAAATCTTTACAGTTGCCACTGAAGGCGAAGAAAAAGACATCAATGAGTTCATCAAAAAGAACCATATGGAAGAGTGGACCAACTGCTGGGACCACGAACATATTGGCGACTACCACAACAAATATGACGTTTACAGCACTCCCGTAATCTACCTTATAGACGAGAAAAAAATCATCAAAGGCAAGCGCATGGACCATGGCAACGTAAGCCGCATGCTGCAAATGCTTGAAAACAAGGAAAAAGATAAACCAAAAGCTGGAGGGAAATAAATTAAAAAGTTAAAAGTCAAAAAGCCCCTATTTATTGAAAATCAAATCCTATAAAATTTCATTATCAATAATTGGTGGAACGCCCTGAAAGGGCAAAATACCCTAGCCCAGGGCATCGCCCTGGGAACGAAAGGGGGGACAAAAGAATTGAAATTTCATATTCTTACTTAAAATTAAATAGCCCGAAGGGCTTACATGTGAATAGCCCCCGGTAAAACCGGGGGAAAATGAATTACCAATTAGAAAGAACCCCGAAGCGGGTTCAATGTTGAAATATAAATAGAATCTAATTATTGTAAAACGATTAAAAACCTAAATAGGAAACAAACAAACAAACCAAAACAACCCCAGATTATCTCCCAAATACGGATAATCCACAGCTATAGATTTTTTTTATTACCTTGACCCTGAATTTTGAATTCAATTTTGTGATTTATTTTTGATTTAATATACCAACTAAAAATTAATAAACACCGTCTTAATACGGAAACCAGACTAACCAAACAATATATGAAGAGGATTACACTTTTAGCAACAATGCTTCTTATGGGTATGGCGCAGTTATCTATCGCTGCATCAGCCTACCACATTAAACTCAAAATGACTGATGCAAACGACACAATGATTTATCTGTTGCATTATTATGGCAAGGGCCGCCCAACGATTTTCAAAGTTGACTCTGCCTTTTTTGACAAGAGTGGCAATGCCGAGTTCAAAAGCGATGACCCCGAATTTGTAGGTGGGATTTATGTGATGCTCCTGTCTAACCGTAAGGCTGATTTTGAATTTCTGCTCAACAAAGGCGATGATATGACTATCACTGCTTCAGTATCTAAACTACCAGAAGGAATCAAGTTCAAAGGTTCTCCTGAAAACGAGCGTTTCCAGGAATATGTGAGCTTCCTTAAAGATTATGCCGACAAGAATAAGCAATTTGAAGAAAGGCTAAAAAAAGCTAAATCAGCAGCCGACACTTCTGATGTTCGTAAAGATGCTATAGCCTACTCTAAAAAACTAACTGCTTACCGTCGTGATTATGTAAAGGCTAATCCAAACACCCTTTTGAGTGCAGTTTTCAACTCAATGGAAATACCAGAAATTCCAGAAGGACCACACATGTTGGAAGATGGCAAGACAAAGGATTCATCTTTTGCTTACCGTTACTATAAAAACCATTATTGGGATGGTTTCAATTTCCAGGACGACCGTTTGATTTACACCCCGATCTACGATGCCAAGCTTGAAGAATACATGACCAAGTTAGTACTCCCATGGCCTGATAGCGTTAAATTCGAAAGCGATTACCTGCTTAAAAAAGCTAAAGGTTCAAAAGATGTATTCCATTACACTTTATGGTACCTAACCCGCTATGCCGAAAACAGTAAAGTAATGGGTATGGACGAGGCCTTCGTTTACCTTGTTGAAAATTATTATATGAAGGGCGATGCTTTCTGGTTGAAACCTGATGAATTAAAGAAATACATTGATCGTGCACAAGCTATTGCACCAAACGTAGTTGGTAATCTTGCCCCTGAAATATCTTTGCCTAACTTGTATACTAAGAAGACTGAAAGCCTTCATGCACAAAAAGGTAAATATACCCTTGTAGTATTCTACTCACCTAATTGTGGCCATTGCCAACACGAATTACCATCGCTCGACTCTTTGTACCAAAACGTGTTAAAAGCTAAAGGCGTAAAAGTATACACTGTAGCTACCGAAGGTGAGGAAAAAGCAATTACCGACTTCCTTACTAAAAACAAACTTACTGAGTGGACCAATACCTGGAACCCTGACCATACCAGTGATTACCACAGCAAGTATGACGTTTACAGCACCCCTACCATCTATCTGCTTGACGAAAAGAAACTGATAGTAGGTAAGCGCCTTGACCACAGCAATATTGGAGGCCTGCTCGATATGGTAGAAAGAAAAGCCAAAGACAAGGCAAAAGAAAAAGCCGCTGGAAAAAAGAATTAATATCAATTCCATTTTATAATCACAGCCACCAAAGTATTTGACTTAGTGGCTGTTTTGTTTTTGGTGAGGGCCACCACCACCTGAATTAATATTTATTTAAAACCGCCCACTAACCTCCATATATATATTGAGTAATTTCACACCAAATCAATTTTATGAGAAATTGGGGTTTGGTGATGACCATGGTTGGCGGCTTGTCTGTTGGGATCTCTTTGATGACTTCCTTGATCTCAACAACACGTTCAACTTGAGTTGGTGGAGCAATTGGCAGATCAGTTTTAGAGGTTCCTTTGGTTTCTT
>CANGSR010000303.1 GCA_947456055.1 Chitinophagaceae bacterium | reverse complement strand
CTGAAAATTTTCCAGAAAAGTGGACTATTATTTTTACATTTTCTTCTAGTCTAAACTCTTTTATTGCAGTTTCACTACAAACATTGTTTTTTGAAGTATTACAACGGAAAAAGTCACACGCAATAATTACAGTTAATAAATATGCCAATTTCATAATTAATTGCACTTATATATAAATCCCTACTGGTTTTTTGACAATTATTAATTGCCTAGCCTATTTAAGTCCTATATTAAACTCCCTAATTACTCCACACCATATTTCAACAAATCAGACCCGGCCATTATTTCCTGGAGGGCTGAATATAGCTTGTCCAAATCGGCCTGGGAATTAAAACCATTGATTGAATACCTTAGAAACACATGTTTACCATGGGGCATTACGGGTATTTCAATTTTATAAACTTCAAAAAGGTGCTTTTTTAGTGCCTCGGGTTGGGTGGTGTTGATTGGGATGCTACACATTTGGCCAAGGAAGTCTTCATTAATAGGGCATAGTGGTTTTGAACCTACCAAATCACAAAAACGCTGGTAATTTTCATAAACAATTCTCCGGCTTTCTGCTGCCACTGCAGTCCAGTTAAATTCGTTCATAAATTCTATAGCCATTGGTACAGTAAGGAATGCTGAAAAATCACGTGTACCCTGCATCTGGTGGTAATCAAGAAATTGGCTGTGCGATGGTGCGGCACTTTCATAGCCCCAGCTTACTACTAATGGATCGAATAAGTGCTGGAATTCAGATTTTACATATAAGAATGTGCAACCTTTTGGGGTCATCATCCATTTGTGGCAGGCACCTGTATAGATATCAGCTTTTATTTCTGATAAGTCTAAATGAATATGACCCGGTACATGGGCGCCATCTACTATGGTCAATAAACCCTTAGCCTTGGCCATTTCGCAAATTTCTTCTACTGGCAATCTTAGGGCAGTACTACTGGTAATCTGGGAAATAAAAATAGCTTTCGTCTTGCTGCTATACCCTTTCCAGAATTGCTCAATTATGGCTTCTTTAGATATTACTGGCAAGTCAATTGGCTGGCGAACATAAGTTGCCTTGCTTTTGCGGCAATAGTAATTCCAGGTACGGTCCAGCGCGCCATATTCCAGATTGGTAGATAGTATTTCATCTCCTTCTTCCAGTTTCAGGCTTTTGGCAATGATATTGATGGCATAGGTGGGGTTTGATACATAAACCAAATCATCAGCATTACAGTTTACATATTTGGCCAAAGCCTCTCTTGATGTCTTAAGGTAGCTTACCCCATTGAATGCAATAAACTGCACAGGTTCTGATTCCAACAATAATTGCCAATCCTGGTAATCTTTAAAAATCGGCTTGGGGCAAGCACCAAAAGAGCCAAAATTCAAAAAGGTGATTTCAGGATTCAGTAAAAACTGGGATTTCAGATTGGAACGGTCTACCATAAAAATTATTTAGGTGCAAAGTAAGTAAATTGATGTAATTAAATTAACATTCAAAAATTCCTTACAACAATCACCTTCACCTTTTCAACCTAATAGGTATCCAAAACTCCTCTTCACTTGAGGGGTCGATATTACTGTATTTAGTCCCCATAACCTGAAAATGCTCACGATCATCCAATTCATATACTGATGATGGCAACCATTGGGTATAAATATAGATAAAAGTAGGTGTAGCATCGGCAGGCAAACCTTTATATAAAAACACTGCATATAGCCCTCCAGATAGATTGTGCAGATGCATCCCCTCTGGTATATGCTCCTGATTATCAACTTCTACTGTAGCCCATTTATTAAATTGTATAGATGGATTATAATTGGCAAAATCAGGTATTGAATCAAACACCTGCACACTATACATATCAGGTGATACCACATTACTAATCTCTTTCTTATGAGGCATAAAGCTCCTCCATAACTCAAAAGTGCGGTCATTGCTAAATGACATACGAAGGTATTTACCTACCAATTTCTTTGCTTCAATTTGTCTGATTTCAGGCTGCATAATTGTTAGCTAAAATAGCGATTCTATCAATATCATGGGATGCAAATTCTATGGCTTTGAAATTAATAGTGTTGGCTTATAATTTTCACAATATAATAGCAGATGTAAATAGGATAAATAGCCATTAAGAACGATGATTTTGTTACTTTTGGCAGATTAAAAGCCATTTCGGAAGGGCATTAACCCTATCTGTCTGATTAAATGTTCTATTTTTTGAATAATAGCCTGGTAAAGAGTTTTTGCAAGTACCTTTTTGTTAATTGCCTCATTTTATGTGGCACTACTTCCTTTGCCCAAACAAGCGGCAGTATGCCTAACAACCCCAAATCGCTAAAGGACACCAGCAAATCAAATACGAATAAATGGAGGGATGAGGATCCCAAAACCACTTTTGAACGCCTGGACTCAAAACGCATTTATTCACCCGATTCTGAAATACATATTTTTCATAGGGCACCATTTACCCAACTATGGTCGCACGACTTGGGAAATCTGGGTAGCCCGTCAAATAATTTGTTATTTACTCCTGATAACAGGGTTGGTCCATCACTAGGTTACCACATTTTCGATGGCATCAGGTTTAATGTAGACAGCCTGAAATTTTATAATACTGCACGCCCCTACTCTCTCTTCACTTATCAATTGGGTTCAAAACTGGAACAGACTGTTAGGATTATGCATACCCAAAACGTAAAGCCCAACTGGAATTTCTGTTTTGATTATATAAAAACCAATTCTCCGGGATTTTATAAAATACAAAGAACTAATCACGATAATCTGAATATTTCCACTAACTATAAGAGCCTTGATAAGCACTATACCCTCTATGCAGGGCTGGTGTATAACAAGCAGCAAAATGACGAGAATGGTGGCCTTGCCATTGCTAGCGAACTGGAGGATGCCCATTATGGTGACAGAAAAACCCTGGATGCCGTTTTCCAAAGCCAGTATAGTGCAACGAGGTCGTCGGTAACTAATGTGCAGCGTGATTTCACTATCTTGTTGCAGCATAGCTATGTTTGGGGCAATACTGATACTGTTTATAGTACCGACTCCACATCTTTTACCTATTCGCTGAAACCTAAATTCAGTATCACCCACAAAATGGAGTTGAGTACTGAAAAGCATACCTATAAAGACCTTACGCCCGACTCAATGAGGTATGTATCCTTGTTTCACAGGTACTTTGCCAATAATGGCAGTGGCTATTTTTCGCAGGGCAGCGACTCGGTTTATACCGTGCAGAAATGGTTTTGGGTAGATAATAAGGTGCTGCTAAATGGTTTCATAGGCAAGGGTGATAAACAACTGACCTTCAGTGCCGGCGTGGGCAACAGGTATGACCGATTTATCTCCGACCCATCGCTTAACCAGGTGAAAGATAGCCTGCCCGCTTTGGTGTATAAAGTAGGCAACGACGAAAGCAGCTATATTAGCAACTATATTACCGGTGAAATTAAGAAAGAGGCCCTGAAGCCCGGCCAATGGGAATACAAAGCCAATACCCAGTTTTTTGTAACAGGGCAAGAAGCTGGTAAATTCTCTTTCAACGCACTGATAGGCAGGGAATTAAAGAAGCATCCCGGTAGTTTTGTAGCAGGGTTTAGCCAGCATTTGAATAGCACCCCTTATAGCTATTCAAACTACGAAAACGCCTATACCAAGCTCACCTACAATTTTAATACAGAAAATATCAATACCATATTTGGCAAGGTAGAATTGTCTAATCTCAAATTATCGGGGGGCATCACCAATTACCTTATCAATAACTATATCTATATATCAGAGCAAGGCACACCTGCACAATACAATATACCCTTCAACCTGCTGCAGGTATGGGGCAGGAAGGTGTTTAAGATGGGTAATTTCTATCTGGATAATGAATTGGTGTTCCAGCAGGCACCAGATAATACACCGGTAAATGTACCCACCCTAATGGGCAGGCACCAGTTCAGCATTGAAAGGCCAATGTTTAAACGCCGCCTCAAGATAGCTGCTGGTGTGGAGTTGAGGTATAATACGCCCTACTACCCGGCAGGTTATAACCCATTATTGAACAAGTTCTTTTACCAGCACAGCAGCAGTATAGGCAATGTACCCGAAGCGGCTGTGTTTGCCAATTTCAAAATAAAGCGTTTCAAGGCATTTGTGATATTCGATAATATACAGCAGCTTTTCGCTGGCAATGCCATCATATACACCAGTAACCCTGTTATCAACTTCAACAATACCGGTTATAATTATACCCCTGTATATGCCGCCCCAGATGCGGTGATTAGGTTTGGGTTTTCGTGGCCGCTGGTGAATTAAGGCGGGCTGTCTGAACCACTGATTGAAGCTGATTATTCAGATTAAGCTGATTTACTTTCTGAAATATAAGTGTCCCAAATGTACTAATTTCGTATTTCAGTATTCAACTATGAAATTAAAAATGTCATATATAATGTTAATAGCTTTAAGCGGATGTATGGTATTTCATAGAAAAAGTAATAAAAAGGGACTTTATGTTAGGATTGTAAATTCCGGGGAAATCACAGCAGTTAAATATAAGATTAACAATTATGATTTCCCGGGTTTAAAACCAGGAGATTCAACTCAGTATCAATTTCTGGAAAAACTAAACTACGGTGATTATTTTACAGTTTTTTATGATTCGTTATCAATAATTACTCATTTAAGTGATTGCAATAAATGCAATATCGATAATACTAAAAAAGTAACTGTTTATATTAACGTGATTAGAAGAAAAGAATCTTCAAATAAATTAATGGATGATATCAGAATTGATTTTGGTCGTTAAAGGTATTATCAATCGAGGGCTTTTATTGAAGCTTGGATTTCCCAATTAACCAAATCTTCCAAACCATGGAAACTATGCATCCCAATTTGGGCTAAAGCCCTATCTTTTATTATAGCTAGTCCCCGCCCTAAAGGGCGGGGCTACTAAAATAGTGGTTATTTATTGTTTTTGGAGGGCAATTATAAAAATTGCAAGAGTTAAATCTTTCCATGACCGTTAATAATAGTCTGTTTATCAATTAATTGCAAACATCGACTTCAAGCAAGTTGCTTGTTTCGCAAGCGAGGACGCTTGCAGGAAACTAGACCAAGCATAAAGCTTGGACTAGTGCATCTTTAAATCCTGATTCTAACACTACTCTACGGCACAATCACATCTTTTGTACTCACCGTATGTGCACTAAAATAACCCAATGCGCCATTTGATATATTACTAACCGGATTGGCAGGGGTGGCGGAATTTTGGTTTTCGGTTTGGCTGAGGGTGAAGTAGTAATTGTATACAAATGAATCAATACACTCCATACTTACCAGCACATTATCTCCTGATTCTATTTTACTACTCCTTATGGGTGTTGTCATTTTCTGGCCATTAATTAACTGGTCGCTACGGGCATTTAAATCTGAGCCAGCTACACCGTTTACATATTCGGTAAAGTGGTAGTAATTGCCTTTGGCTATAGGATCGGTATAAACGGGCACTACCTGAAGGCTCCTGCCAAATGGTGACCTCTGGGTATACAGGCTGTCAAGTGTCACTGCATCAGGCATGGTTGATGTAGCAACAAATATGTTATTAGCTGCATTGATGTATAGGTTGTATTTGTGGCCGCTTACCCCATTGATTAAGCTTGTTTGATACACGCCTGCACCCATGTCCTTAAGGGTATCGACGATGCCCAGTGTTGCGTCGGTAATCACCACTTTGGCACCCGTTACCCCTGGAAAAACATTATCCTGGCTCACATCTATTGTCTTGGTAATAGAAACGGTATAGGGGGCAACCTGGTTGGTAATATTCCCTGTTATCACATAGCGTGACATGGTAGAATTAAGATTTATATTAATCACCTTCTGGCAGGAGCTAAATAGTGTAATTAAAACCAGGGACGCTATTATATTGAATTTATTAATTGATTGCATTGTGAATTAGAATTTGAAATTGTAAGAAATAGATGGTACCCAACGGAACAGGCTGGTCTGTACAATCTGTGTTTTATTGGCATTATCGGGGTCTTCCTTAAATTGTATAAAGTATGGGTTCATCCTGCCATAGGCATTGTAAATACTGAATGAAAGCTCTGAAGAGAATTTCTTGTGTTGCTTTAGTTGCTTAGTGGCACCAAGGTCTAGCCTATTGTAGGCAGGCATTCGGTAGCCATTGCGCTCGGTATATAAAAACACCGTTTGATTATCAACCTGGTATTTACCACTTGGGAAGGAAACCGCATTACCTGTATAGTACACAAAATCGCCAGAAACAGTCCATTTCTTGCTTATTTTATAGATAGCCACCAGTGACAAATCATGTGTCCTGTCTTG
>CANGSR010000302.1 GCA_947456055.1 Chitinophagaceae bacterium | reverse complement strand
GTAGTTAAATTACAAAGAAAAGGCTATATATCCCAGAGGGGCTACCGGTCTGTATTTTTCAAATAATCAGCTTAATCAAAGTTCCTGATAAAAAAAATGGGGTAACATTGGGGCAATGATGGGAAATTACAAAAACACACATATAATTAACAATCAAGCACTTATACCGATACCATTGCCCCATATCCCAAAATATTTTTTTTCAGAAAATGGGGCATTGTCCCAGCGGGACAACAGGTTTGTAGTTAAATTACAAAGAAAAGGCTATATGTCCCAGAGGGACTACGGTCTGTATTTTTCAAATTATCAGCTTAATCAAAGTTCCTGATAAAAAAAATGGGGTAACATTGGGGTAATGATGGGAAATTACAAAAACACACATGCAATTAACAATCAATCACTGATACCGATACCATTGCCCCATATCCCGAAATATTTTTTTTCTGAAAATGGGGCATTGTCCCAGCAGGACAACAGGTTTGTAGTTAAATTACAAAGAAAAGGCTATATATCCCAGAGGGGCTACCGGTCTGTATTTTTCAAATAATCAGCTTAATCAAAGTTCCTGATAAAAAAAATGGGGTAACATTGGGGTAATGATGGGAAATTACAAAAACACACATATAATTAACAATCAAGCACTTATACCGATACCATTGCCCCATATCTCGAAATATTTTTTTTCAGAAAATGGGGCATTGACGGAATTAACAATCAACAATATGCAACTTATGATTAAACATCACCACATATTATGGAAATCTTCCCGATTCTTTTCAAATTTTGCAAGTTCTTCCGAAGACATCTTCAGGACTAATTTGGAATACTCTGCGTAATTAACACTCTGTTTCATTTTGAAGTAATTTAATATTAATTCTTTGTATCAGGATGATCTAAATCCTTCAATTGAAAAGTAGAATACCGCTTTATAGATTTTGGATACTGCTTACCAAACCTTGTATATTGATTGTAATAGTAATCAGTAATCTTATTACACAATTCTATCAATAAGTCGGGAGGCAATTTATCGTCAACGATATTAGAATAATAATCATTAATAACATCAAAGAATTGTTGCCTTGAATCCATAAGAATTATTCGATTTGAAAAGCCTAATTTACAGCAATAGCAATTAAAATGGTAGTAGGTGGCTCAATATTTGAAAACTATATTCCAATGGTGGGAATTACCAAAATGAAGGCATAGATTACTGAATTCGTAATTGGGGGCGTGCGTCTGAACAACTTTCTTAATTCAATTTTTACATTATCTTTGCCCGATTCCCTGCTCTTATTATAAGAATGACAAAATACAATTATACATTTCGTCTTAAAAACTAATAAGAACCAATTCCGGTGGGCTTATAAATTTTTTCACTAAACTAACAGACTATTTATGTCACAAAAACATAGTGTAAATCTTGATATATTAAGAGGTTTCGCTGCGATAATTGTATTGATAGTTCATTTAAATGGCTCAGTTGATTTTGATAAATATTTTGGACAGAAAATTTCTGTTTACTATAATATGCCTGGCCACCTGGCAGTATTGGTCTTTTTTATCTTGTCCGGATTTGTTATTGGCTTGAATACCCCTAAATTAAATAACTCTGCCCAAATTAAAGAGTACATTATGAAAAGGGTGGTTAGGTTGTTTCCACTTTATGCATTTGCAATTATTCTTACCCTCTGTACACAGCTTTATAGCTGGCAAGTAATTTTATCCAACCTTTTTTTTATAAGTGTGCCATTGGGCAATGTTATGGGTAATGCTTTCCCTTTATGGTCTTTGCATTTCGAAGTAGTTTTTTATATCACATATATTTTTATTTCATATTTCAACATTAGTCTTTCATTATTAGTCAAGCTATTAATAACTACATCTGTATTGTTATTTGCTTTTTTCCATAATAAACCAGTAAACCCATTGATGGTAAGCTATATCATCGGACTTTTATTCTGGATTACCGGGGCCTGGCTTTCTAAAATAAAGAATTGGCCTGTTTGGAATATTTCAGGCTCCCGTATTGCATCTATATTCCTTTTGATGTTTTGTTTGCAAAACCTGAGTATTTATGGTCCACTACTAAAAACATTAAATATACCTACCTATATATACCACGACCCGCCATACCATTGGTACCAGCAAAGGATTATGTACCTAAATTTATTCTTCTATCCCTTTACCCTGGTTTTAATCATGTCACTAATCAGGGTTTATCATAAAATCAACAATTACCTTGTATATTTCTTTTTTATTGCATCTTTATTAAGGGTGATAATGCTATGGAAAGTTTACAGCCTTAAGTACATTGTAGAACAACATTATGTTATCCCTATTACATTCCTTTTTACGAGTATAATTTTATGGGGATTAAATTTCGACTTTAAACCTTTGGCTCTAAAAGCAATTAAATCCACGGCTTTTTTTAGCAATATATCCTATGCAGTTTATATACTCCACTTACCCTTAATTTTTGTTTTCGGCAATATTGTCACAACCTCTGTTCCGGGATTTCTTATTAAGCTATTTGCCTACCTGGCAACTTTATATATTGTATCTTATATAATGGAATTGAAAGTCCAGCCTATAATTAAGAATTTCTTTATAAGGAAAAAAACACGATTGGTAGAATCACCTATCAAATTAAACAATTAATTATACACAAGAATGGGGCATAATAAAAATTTGGATATTCTAAGGGGATTTGCTGCATTAATTGTATTATTATGCCACATTAATGCTCTTTCTGGCAGGTTCGATCTTATTTATGGAAGGCTTCTTTCAGTTTATTATAACTTCCCAGCAAGCCTTGCTGTTTTGGTTTTCTTTATTTTATCAGGCTATGTAATCGGAATTAATACTGCCCCCCTAACCACTGGCTTTCTTATAAAGGACTATATTAAAAAACGACTGGTTAGAATTTTACCCATCTATTTCATCGCTATCATATTCACCGCTATGCTAGGCCATTATACCTGGCCTACTATTTTTAGTAATTTATTTTTTGTAAGCGTCCCTCTAGGTAACTGGATGGAAGAGAATTTCCCGCTTTGGTCGCTTAATTTTGAATTAATCTACTATTTCGTATTTATCGCCTTTTCCTACTTTCAAATTAGCCTATCAAAAACCATAATAGCCCTACTAGTTATCATTGGTTTAATGTTTGCATTTTTTCATAATAAACCTATACATCCCTTGATTATTAGTTATACCGTAGGTTTCCTTTTCTGGATCACAGGAGCATACCTGGCCCAGAAAAAGGATATGCCGCACTGGGATATATCTGGATCAAGGTTAATAGCCATTTTTATGCTCTTGTTTGGATTGCAAAATCTGAATCCCTTTGGGCCGGTAATGAAATTGCTTAAGATTGCCATCTATGAATATCCTGCATCCTACAACTTCCCAAGGGTATTTTTCTACAACATTTATTTCTACCTATTCGCAGTAGTCATCATCCTTGGCCTGACACATAAATATACCAAATATGGAAAGTATATAATGTATTTTTATTTCGTCACTTTGATAGCAAGGGCATTAATGCTGGCGAAAGTGTATGGATGGCACTATATAATTACAGATCATTACACCACACCAGTATTAGCAGTGGTAATAAGTATATTGCTTTGGGTACTTAATTTCAAGATATCACCAACCATTACAAAAATGATTAAATCCACTGCTGCCCTGAGCAGTATATCATATGCCTTATATATATTACACTTACCAACCATCATTTTCTTTAGCAGATTCCAAGCTTCTAATATTTATATGTTTTGGGTAAAAGTTATTGCTTTCCTGGTTGCACTTTTTGGTGTATCTTACTTGTTGGAACTAAAATTGCAACCAATAATCAGGAATTTCTTCAGAAAGAAAAAGGTTGAAGTTACCTCCTGATTGGCAAGAAAGATTGGCAAGCCAAACTCCAATACAAACGTATTGGATGGAATAAAAACTGGTTAAGTCTAATTATTGCATATCATTTCATAAACCATTTCAAAATTTCCAATTCAACTGATACCTTGATAGGTAAACAATCAACCATTCAAAACTGTGAATGTGGATATCTGGCATATTACGATCTTTATGCTATATTAATAGCAATAGTTATTTTAGATTACCGCCATTATTTTCCTATTGTATCATCCGTATAACATAAGCACAATTACCTAACGAGTACTAGATGGACAAAAAGTGCGAAAGCAAAGGAAAATATGAGATTACCTAAAGAAAGAAAGCATTGATTTTCAATCATTTAGATATAAAAAAAGCACCTCCTAAGAGATGCTTTGTGCCCCGAACAGGAATCGAACCTGCACTACCTTGCGATAACCAGATTTTGAGTCTAGCGCGTCTACCAATTCCGCCATCGAGGCCGGTGGAGCTTTTTACCGGGCTGCAAAGTTATTGATTCTTTCTCGTATTCGCAACAAGTATTTTTTACGAAAATACTGATCTTTTATTTTTAGTAGCAAATCATTGCTTTTCTCGCCATTATCGAAGCGGGTTGTGAGGAGTAGCGCACCATTTTCCCACATTTCCAATTGCTCGTTCAGGCTGTTTTCGGCCATATTGTGGGCATCTTCATTATCGGGGTTGGTTTCATAGTCGCTTATGGCTTCATTAATATCCATCATTTCCATAAGGAAGGTTGGTGGTAGTGCATATTTTTCTTCATCCTGCAGTAAATCATACTGCTTAAGGATATATGCCATTGTAGCATCTGCATTTTTCAAGGTTTTGTAAGCATCATTATTAAGTGCTGCTAAAGTTTGAGCCTCTGCCAATGCAGTACCACCTGCCTGGGCAAACCTATCAGGGTGGTATTTACGGCTTAGTTCGTAGAACTTAATCTTTACCAGTGCCTGGTCGGGATGAAAAGTAACAGGAATCTCATATAATTCGAAATAGTTGGCCATGTAAAAACGCTTATGTATCTTATCTTTGTGCAAAATTACGAAAGATGCTCCGGATAGGATTGATTAGAGAAAAGAAAAAGCAACCAGACCAGCGTGTAGCCCTAAGCCCAAAACAGTGCGCTTTTATTCAATCTACCTATTCGCATATCAAAATTCTGGTGGAGCCCTCCCCTACCCGCTGCTATACAGACGATGAATACCTGAACCAGGGAATAGAATTAAACGATGACCTTAGTAACTGCGATATTTTATTAGGGATTAAAGAAGTACCAGCTGACACACTAATGCCTGGTAAAACTTATTTCTTCTTCTCGCATACCAAAAAGAAACAGCCTCATAACCAAAACCTGATGCGGGCCCTTATAGAAAAGCAAATAAGGATGGTAGATTATGAGTGCCTTACCTACCAGGATGAGCAACGGATACTTGGTTTTGGTTTTTTTGCAGGCATTGTTGGGGCACATAACGGTTTGCTTACCTATGGTCGCAAATCGGGTCTTTATACACTTCCCGAGGCTAATGCACTTAAAAATTATAAGGAACTTATAGCTTCATATGAGCATATCAAACTACCCAACGTCAAAATAGCAGTTACTGGTTCGGGAAAGGTGGCATCAGGAGTCCTGGATATACTTACACAACTTGATATAGAGTGTGTGGAACCTGCCGACTTCCTTACCCACCAATACGAATACCCTGTTTTTACCCACCTTAAAGGCGCTAATCTATATGCGCGCAAGGACAACGACCTTTTTCACAGAGACGACTTCCATGCCCACCCAGAGGCTTATAAATGCCTGTTTAGTACCTACGTTAACCAGGCAGACATTTTGATGAATGGCATTTATTGGGAAAAACGAATTGCCCGGTTATTTGAAAAAGAAGACATCAAACGCCATGACTGGCGAATAAGCGTGATAGCTGATATTACCTGCGATGTGGATGGCTCAGTGCCAATCAATTTGGGTTCATCAACCATTGCAAACCCGGTTTATGGGGTTGACAGGCATAGTATTTCGCAGGTGGCACCCTACCAAAATACTAAAGAAGTAGTGGATGTGATGGCGGTAGATAATTTACCTAATGAACTGCCCAGGGATGCAGCTTCTTATTTTGGACAACATTTTGAGAAATTTATCCTACCTGAATTACTGAAGCCAGAAAGTGATATCCTCAAAAGAGCAACGATTTGCGAAAATGGAAAACTGACAAGAAAATTTGAATACCTGAGTGATTATGCACTTTAGAATTTTTATTTTCAACTAGTCTGTTATCTTATTTCAATCCCTTCTTGGGTTCAAAATCAATGGTATTATCCCAACCGGGCCTTAACAATACCGCCTCAGGGTATGGTATAACAATTTCTGGTTGCAGCTTACCAAAAAGATCACCGGTATCCCATTTCCCATTGTGGTTTTTATCAG
>CANGSR010000301.1 GCA_947456055.1 Chitinophagaceae bacterium | reverse complement strand
TATATTCTGAGGCAGAAAGTGACCATTCGTCCTTTTGGTTAGCTATCTTTCCCTTATTGAAAAAGTCAATGAAACTACTAAATGATACTTTTAGAAATTGCAATAAAGTATTGGTCAGGACTTTATATTTTGGCAATTTTTCAACTATCCGGTCTTTTGAATTTCTGAATACATACGACTCTCCTAATTGTGCTAAATCGTCTAGTTGCAACACGCCAACTAAAACAATATCAGGTTTTAAAACCGGTAATGCTTTTAATAAGTGTTTTTTATAATTATCTGTACTAATACCTGGTTGCCCGCCATTAATAACTTCAACATCTTTCCCGTTTTCTTTAAATAAAGTTTGCAGTTTCTTAGGCCAGCTGTTTGCTACATCCACCCCCCAGCCAAAGGTCCATGAATCACCTATACACAAGATTCTGGGTTTAGATTTTGTTGTGGTTATTTCAGTATCTCTTAAGCCCAATGAATTTGTATTTGCATCAAAATCAAATTCAGTTGTTTTGTATTTAAAACGGGAGCCAGGTTCAAATATCAATCCTGTTTTAACTTCTTTAATAGTTGTTTTTTTGGTTTTTAGAGCACCCATCAGGATATTAAGCCCAACAAAAAATGCGAAAGAGATAAGTGTAATTGAAAACGGGAAACTTAAATCCTTTTTCTTTTGGCTAAGCTTATTTTTGTTGATAAGAAATATCAATATAATACCAGACAGGCTAATAAGGCCAAAAATACCCTTGAGGGTATTACTTGCATAAATATCATAATTATGATAAACCAGGTAGAAAGTTAAAGGGTTCCAGAAGGATATAGCTAAGAGTATAAAAAAAATGTATACGGCGTTATTGTTTTTCATCTAAAAATATATGTATGGGTAAGAAACCCAAAAAACGGGTAAAGTTACAAGATTTTTAAGTAAAGTATCCGAATTTATTCAATCTAACATGGCTCCCAAAATCATCAACTTTAATGGAATTGGTTTGTTAAATAGTTAAGTAAATAAAATACATGTTTAGTTTCCAAAGGTGGGTAATGATGTAATTTAACTATCTTGTAGCCGCATGTATGCATTATGCAACGTACTATTATTATTAAAAGACATTTATCGTATCCGGTTGAAAAAGTTTGGAAAACTATTGCTGATGGGCAAATACTAGGGAAATGGTTTATGCCCAATGATTTTGAACCAATAGTAGGTTGGGAATTCACCTTCCGTAAACCACCACAGAAGGGTTGGGATGGTATCACCTGGTGCCAGGTAATAGATTGCCAATCACTCAAAACAGTAGCCTTCACTTATCGTGGTGAAGCTACAGGAGAAAAAACGCTTGCCTGTGCCGGAGTAAAATCGGATACAGCTGATAAAGCTGCAAAAGGCATCTTTACGCAACTCGATACTGTCCTTCGCTTTTCTGTTAAATCATCTGCTGAGGGGACTCTGCTTACACTGGAACATTCAGGCTTTAAAGGATTAAAGCTGGTAATTGTTAGTTTAGTGATGGGTATGGGTTGGAAGAAGATAATGGATACGAGGCTGCTGGAGGTGTTAGGGCAAATGTCTCAAGATAAGAAGTGATGTTCCAAAATTATTAGGATAATTGGCCTGATTTTTCATAAATAAAAGTATATTGCGTCAATTTATATTTAAAGAACTTTGCATTAGGATTCCACTATGCACAACTTCATTTTGAAAACCAGGCCACTTTCTTATAACAGTTGTAAAGGTCTTAAAAAGGCTAATTACAAAACTGTTATAGAATCTTCTTTAATAGAATATAATGACCTATTGGCGCCAATGGATGGTGAATTGTATGCAATCATTTATTATTTTTACAATAAGGCACTTGATTTGGATACCGATAATTTAAGTAAACCCGTATGGGATTGCTTGGGTGGTTTATTATTTAAAGATGACCAGCAAATAAAAATCAGGATAGCTGGTAGCTTTGATCTTACTAAAGGTGATTACAATGTGATTGACTTTTCGGGTCTACAAGGTGAGTTTATAATTGATTTGTTAGATGCTTTTAATAATGAAGATCATATAGTTTATGTAGAATGTGGGAAATTTAAGCCTACATTATATAAATTCAATATAGAATAAGATGGAAATCAAAAAGAAATACCTCACTAAATATTTGCATGATATTGCCATTGAGCAAATTGCCGATGATTATATCCAAATGGGCTATAATGTTAATAAGGAGGCCAGTATTGGCAACTATCAGGCAGATATTTTGGCAAGAAAAGGTAATGAAAATATTGTGATTGAAGTGAAATCTGGCAAGATGACACTGGATAGGAAAAAGCAAATTGCAGGGCTTGCCAATTATGTTCATAGCTTAGGAGGGTATAAGTTTTTGGTGGTGGTGGCTACATCGCCAAAAGAAAAGAAGCTAAAAATTGATAATATTGAGCAATTAATTACTGATTATTTGCATAAAAGCAAGTCTGAAGCCATAAGCGGATTGGCTTTTGATTGCAGACCTGATTCTGTAATTGATGTTGATTTGGACGAAATGAGGCTATCAGGAAATTTAATAGAAGTTATAGGTTCGGGAGTAGTAAGTGTAGAACAGCAGATATTTTCAGATGGCAATAATGGAATTGGCGAAATAATGAAAACACTGGATAATTTCCCATTTGACTTTGAAATGAAACTTCGGAAAAATGATGACAATGCTATGGAGATTGTAGAAGTAAATAAGCTCAATATTGATATGTCGTCATAATCTGGAATCATAGTCCATCAAACAATCAGCCTGGATACCGTTAGGTAGGCTTAATCCTTGTTCAAGATAAAGCTCCCACCAATTTTTCCCAATTCTAAAAACGCCATTTCCTCTTTTTGAAATGATAGGGATAATCTATGCCCTTTCTTTGCACTTCAAATAATCACAATTATGTTGAAGTATATATTTAAAATAGCTAGTGCGGTAATGGTTTTGAATACATCCCATGCCCAGAAAGAAGTAAAAACAATTATTAATACCCCTGCCCAGCAATTAGTAGCTAATACCGGTGAAGATAGTATGAACTCATTTGGGGCAACCCATTCCCGCACCGTCATTTCGGGTTATGGAGAAATTTATTACCAGAGGGATTTTAATGCAGGCCAGTCTACAGTCGATGTAAAAAGGGCGGTTCTTTTTGTAGGGCATCAGTTTACAGGTAAGATTGCCTTTTTCTCAGAACTTGAGGTGGAAGATGCTAAAGTGGAAGGTGGAGCCCCCACCGGTGAAGTGGGTATGGAGCAGGCTTATCTAAAATTCAGTCTAAACCCCCGTCAGTATATAGTGGCTGGTTTGTTCATTCCCCGTATAGGCATTGTAAATGAAAATCACCTCCCCACCAATTTTAATGGCGTGGAGCGTCCAATGGTAGAACAAATTGTTATCCCATCTACCTGGAGGGAAATAGGTGTTGGGTTTTATGGACAAACCACTGCTTTGCCACTTACCTATTCGGTAGCATTAGTAAATGGACTGAACAATGCCGGCTTCGAACATGGTGATGGCATCCATGGTGGCCGGCAGGAAGGGCAGATGGCTGGGGCAAACAATCTGGCTGTTACGGTGGCTGTTCAGTATTTTGCTGGTAACTGGAAGTTCCAGGTATCTGGGTATTATGGGGGCACAACTACATTAAGCAAGTCAGGGGCTGATAGTCTGCATCTGGATGGTGGAATGTTTGGGACACCGCTTTATTTGGCTGAAGCAGATGTGCAGTATGCCAATAAGGGCATCACATTTAAGGCCCTGGGATGTAATATCAATATCCCCGATGCTTTGAATATCAATAGGGTATACAATAACAATACCCCTACACAAATTTATGGTGCCTATGCCGAATTGGGCTATAATGTGCTGCAAACAGCCAAAAAGGATAAGTGGAAAAGCAAACAACTAAATGTATTTGCCCGCTATGAGCAAATGGACCTCAATGCATCAATACCCCTCAATGGCATTAATGACCCTAGTCAGAACCAAACTCATATTGTTGCTGGCTTCTGTTACCTACCCATTCCGCATCTAGTAGTTAAGGCCGATTATCGTCTTTACCAGGCTGAAGCAAATAGCGGTCAAACATTAGGTTTGAGTAATAAACCCCAAAATACTTACCTTAGCATCGGCATAGGTTATTCATTTTAAGTATGGAGCGAAAGGAATTTATTAAAGGTGCTTGCGGAATTTGTGTGGCCCTGGGGTCAGGGTTTTTAATGAGTGCAATGCTTGATTCATGCAAGACTCCATTGAATGTTATTAAGACATCAGCCACTAATCAGTCAATTACTATTCCATTAGCTGAATTTGAGAAAGGTGATTTTAAGTTGGTGAGGGTAAAAAATTACAATTACGATCTGGCTATACAAAAAATGCCTGATGGTGCTTTCAACATACTTGTACTTGAATGTACCCATGCAGGACAACCTCTCACCAAAACAGGTCCTAATTATTACTGCACCCTTCATGGTAGTCAGTTCGACCATTCGGGCAAGGTTACAAAAGGCCCTGCCAATAAAAATCTGAAACACCTGCCATCAAGCGTTTCAGGGGTTAATTTGGTTATTCAATTACCAAATGTCGGCTAAATGAAATGGTTGATTTTGATGTTTATATTATCAAAGCAT
The DNA here is from genome assembly GCA_947456055.1 of Chitinophagaceae bacterium. GTDB lineage: Bacteria > Bacteroidota > Bacteroidia > Chitinophagales > Chitinophagaceae > Nemorincola. Next base: position 1,730 of record CANGSR010000301.1, on the reverse strand, counting down.
TGAGTTAATCACTACCTTTAGGCAAGGACATAATTTGCCATTTTTTCAAGGAGTTCAGAAAATGCTTTGAAGCTCAATTTTCTTGAAGCGGCAAATCCCCCTTTGTGCAAGAGCCTTGTGAGTTTGGGAAGGGGGCAGGGGGATGTCTTTTTATTATAACATTGATGTAAATTAATTAGTACCAATAATTTAGATGCCTGAAATAGAATTAGAAGAAATAACCATTACCGAAGTTTCTATTAGCACACACATTAGGGAGCAATTGCTTACCGTTGTAGAGGAAGAAAAGCAGGTAATAGTGCATTGCAAAATAGATGCAATTGATGGTTTTAATGCAGCTCGTATTTGGCCTACCACCTACCTAATAGATGTGAGGTCGAACCACAGAAGCACCTTGTTGCATGTAGATGGGGTAACCATGTATCCTATATGGACGGAAATACCCAGCGGGAAAACACTTTATTTTACTCTTATATTTTCTGGTCTGCCTGCCTCTTGCCTTATGTTCGATTTTATGGAAGACATACCCGAGCCCGGAGGCTTTTTTGTAAGTAATATCAAGCGGAACCCTAAAGATATTTACAGCATAGAGTTAACATAATTATTGTGTATTAAAAATTCCAGCCAATGGGCTACAATCTGCATATTACCCGCTCAGAAGAATGGTTTGAAGAAAACCAGGAAAACCCAATTACGCTTGAAGAGTGGTATGCCATCGTTGCGGCAGACCCTGAGCTGGTATTGAACGAAAGGGGCTATAGTGTAAGTGATACTGAAGAAAGTAATTCTAAGCCCAATAAAGGATTTACAGATTGGAAAAAGCACCCTAAAGAAGAATTAACCTGGTTTGATTATTCTGAAGGAACTATTTACACAAAGAATCCCGATTATGTCACAATATTTAAGATGCTGGAATTGGCTGGGCAATTAAATTCTTTTGTAATTGGGGATGATTGTGAGAAATATCAGATGAAGGGGAATGAAATAATCGTAATGAAAGATGATGGTACATCTTCAGTATTAGAATATTTCGAGCATAATCCATATCAATATATAGTGCCGAAAAAGCCCTGGTGGCGGTTTTGGTAAATACAATAGGAGCACCCGAATCGGAATACAACCAGGTGCTCCTATTTTATTTCTTTTTCTTTTTGGATGCTTTAGCTTCATTGTTAAAAGCTACACAAAGTTCGACCCAAAAATCAAATTGTTTTTGGGTTTTAAAACCGTTTTCGGCCACGAAAACATAACCCTTCATCGGTTTACCGGTAAAAATCATTTCCCTGCAACCTTCTTTTTCAAGTGCTTCCTCATATACACAAGGGCCAATCCTACACATAATTTCATCTTCTACAACACCTATGCACATTTTGCCATTTAGCATATAGCATACTCCACCAAACATGTATTTTTCCTCTACATTCGGCAGGTGAGCCATAGCTTCTCTTAATTTATCATTGAGTTTTTCGTTGTAGGCCATTTATTTTGTAGTTGATCTATTAACCTATTTCGCCTCAGCCAAAGATTTTATATTCAGGAGGATTTGCCCTTTTAATTTACTTATATTTTATTTGGTGGAATGAAGTGCTACTTTATTTCCTTCTGTATCTACAAAGTGTGCCATAAAGCCATTTTGACCAATAGCTGTTTTTGGCATTAGTATTTTGCCACCGGCATTTTCAACTTTAGCTAAGGCAACACTTAAATCTTCACCACCATTTAGATAAACC
>CANGSR010000300.1 GCA_947456055.1 Chitinophagaceae bacterium | reverse complement strand
ATCTAACTCTTTTATTAATCGTTACGATTTTTAGGGCTAAGTCATTTCTTTGTTGGGTAAATCAAGCGAGTTTCACAAATGTTTACAATGACGTTTATAAAAAATGACGGATTTTATAAATGAAGACGGCAACGTTTATAAAAAATGCTGGATTTTATAAATGTGGACTAGGCCAAAAAAACATGATATATTTAAAGTATATTATCCTATGAGTCTTTTAGGAGGTATTTGCAGTTTTAAATCGTAGTTTTCCATTACTTCGTAGGAAATTGTCATTATGTATTGTAGATATAAAATTGAAGCAATAATTTTATTTCCTGTAATATTTTATCCAAAGAGACAGTAAAATGAACTGTGTCAAGTTAATTTTACTGTCTCAAATTCAACCCTATTTTCTTGTCATATTCACTAGCTTTTTCTCCAATAAATTGTTTAGTCAAATGCGTAGCATTTATTCATTTTCCTTACTCTGATTAAAACCAATTGGCTTACGGTTATTATGCTCGGTTAGTTTTTTGTCCTTTTGGAGCAAAAAGTTTAAAGCATCATAAACATCCTGAAATTGGGTGTCATACTTGTTTTCCAGTTCTTTTAGTTTATCTGTTAACTCCTTATGTGACAAGGCATATTGCCGTATTAAAACGAATGCCCTTACAATTTGAATATTAACTTCGATTGCCTGTGGACTATTTAAAACACTAGCTAACATACAGCAATTCAGCGAATAATTAATTGCCTTGACAGCCAATGGTTTCAAAGGATTTTCGAAAATAATTTTCCTGCTAATTTTGGATTAAATAGTGTCTGCAAGAAAACACCCACTTTTCACAGAGATTGAATACAAATATTCATAATTGATGTATTTGAGGCCTTATTTTTACTTCTATCACCTGCTTGCATGGATTATTTGAAGTAATACTTGAGCTAGGCCACTAATTTTTTTAGTTCATAGGCATAACTATCCCATATTATATATTAGATATGCAAATATTATATTTTTTAGGCTGCCTTTTTTATTAGCCGTCTGTGTTTGCGGTCTTCTTTTTTACGTTCCTTAGCAAGTATGGCATTACCCATTATATGGAGATTGTATGCAAGAACGCTAAGACCAACATAGCGTTTAAAATGATTTAGTCCTTTATCCATGCACCTATTGAGGCCATGGTGTTCAAGCATATTGATGTTACTTTCAATAGCACTGTGTTTGCGCCTGAGCTTTTTAAATTCTGGATTGCTTTCCCTTTCCTTATCTTCTATGCTGTACCTGCCTTTTTTAGGAAGAATGGCCATCTCTACGTTCGATTCATCCAAGGTAGTTTTGTTTTCTTTACTGTAATAGCCTTTATCAAAACTATGGCTGGCTATTTTCACGGAGGAGAACTTTTTGGCCAGCCTTTTTAATAACCCCTCCATCTGGGCCTGGTCTCTTTCTTTTTCCATTACTTTGTAATCAACTATAAACTGGTTTTGGTCTGTGGTAACCATTGCCAGCAGCCCAAGTTCCACCTTCTTATTTTGTTTACCCTTGGTAATCCATTCCGTTTGGGGTTCAAATATCGAAAACACTTTTTCTTCCGCAGCAATGGTTTCTCCTTTTATCAGCCGTCTTTCTATCTGGTCACAGAATTTACCCGCATATTTGCTATAGCCTTCCAGCATACTGATTAGAGCCATGGCTTCTAGTTGTGCCCCAGGCATTACAGGCGGCGTTTTTACAATTGCGTCACAACGGTCTTTAAGCCCTAGAGCAACTTTCAGGTATTCTTTTACTGCTTCTTTCTTTTTCTTTTCATCCTTGCCCCTGAACACAACCTGCGAGGTGTGGCGGAAAAGGGATTTAAAATCCTGGCGCAGTGATTTTACTTTACGCCAGCCAGCTACTACCTCTATTTTATTGAGCTTTTCTATCATGTCTAGCCCTTTTCGCATACTGTCCCAAAGCAGGTTCAGGTCTGTAGGAAAATGAACGTTGGTTTCTACTACAAAGCTGTCTGTTTTGAGCCTCAACCCTTCATCTTCTTTTTTTTTAAGAAGTTTTTGTCCCGCTTCTACTACCAGGGAGTTAATTTCATAAAGCAGCTCCTCGTCAATAAGTGATACATTGTCCAATATCGACTGGTATTTGAACTCTATCGGATTTGTTTCATCAAGTACAGGATTATGTACACCCATTATTTTACGCACCAATTTGAGGTCATTGGCCAAGAAGGTAAGGGTATCCCAATTGGCATTGGTTGCATGACGAACGACTGCAAGCACCAAAATATGCCACAAATCCATTCCTGTGCGGCCGGTTTTTTTCTTATTAGCGCATATCTTTTTCTCAAGTAGTGCAAATACCTTTTCATTCAAGTCCGGAGTAACAAAAATATATTGCAGCGCTGCCAGGGTTGGGGGTAATTCATCTCGGCTTTTGAGTGGAAAAGTCACGTCAGCTATGGCAGTTGTCCCCAAGGTAATTTGTTGCTCGAATCGTTGGCGCATTTTGTCAGGTTTTATCTCGAATATACAACAAAAATATTGCCCAAATGCCCGTCAATAAAGCATATTCACAAAATAATTATCCACAATTCACATCCCGTTTTTTGCCTGAATTCAGCCACCAGAAAGGGTTCTGGGGTTTTCTTGCAAAAACTAATTATTGAATATAGATAAAAGCATTAAAGAGATAGCCTATAGTTAATTAATAATTTTAGGTTTAACCTATCCCATTGGTTTCCTAATGAAAAACTTAAAACTCTGCCTATTAAGTAACAATTGATTTCCTTACCTCATCCCATTCCAAAAAACCTTCTGGTTTATCAGTAATTTTTTGTCTTGCCTGTGTCACCAGTTCCTTTTGTTTGGCAGTCAATGCGTCCATATTAGCTACATTTTCAAATGTGAAGCCTAAATTGTTAGCCAAATACATAGAGTTAGAAAACATCTTAAAGTCTAAAAGAGGATACCCCCTTTAAAATTTCTCATAAAGCCTTCTCAGCTTGTCATAAGTCATGATGGTTTTCCAGTCTTTGCCCAGTGCATTCTCCCATAGTGGAACCATGCCCATGGATACATTAATCATAGTATCAAACTGCTCGTCTGTAAGCCCTTTGGTAATACCTTCGGGGATAAAAATATTGTTCTTTTCCACCATTTTATGGAAAGTGGCTACACCTTTGGGGTAATAATCCTGCAGGTGGTTGAAAACGATACAATTGCCAATACCATGTTTTGTGCCCAGCAAATAACCCAGGCCATAGCTAATGGCATGTGCCACACCTACCTGCGAGTAAGCAATACTCATACCGCCGGCATAAGATGCCATCATTAGTTTTTCATCACTCTCCTCTGTCCACTCGTTTTCATGCAAAAAAACTTGTTCACACAAATCCTGCGCCTTTTCGCCATACGAGCGGCTAAACTCATTTATAAAAGTACCCTTGAGCGACTCTACACAATGTATGAAGCAATCCATACCGGTATAGAAACGCTGATTGGCAGGTGCGTCTTTGGTTAGTGCAGGGTCTAGCACTATCTGGTCGAATGGGGTAAAGTCGCTGTTCATGCCCAGTTTGCGGGTAGGGCCTGTAAGTACGGTTGTGCGTGAAACTTCAGCGCCGGTTCCGGATAATGTAGGGATACCTGCTTTATAAACAGCAGGATTCTTCACCAGGTCCCAACCCTGGTAATCTTGTGCCTTACCTGGATTGTTCATCATGATACTTACAGCCTTGGCGAGGTCCATAGTAGACCCACCGCCTATGCCTATGACCCCAGATACTTTTCCAAACTTATCTTTGATTTGTTGCGAAAGCTCATCAACCTGCGATGTTTTTGGCTCATGGCTCACATCAGCATCAATCAAAAGGTCATTACCACGAACTGGGATACGGGCTTTCAAAGCCCCGTCGTTTTGGAAATAATGGTCGAGCAAAAAGATAACGGGTGCGTCATCCTTGCGCCTTGGTGCCAGTATTTCATCGAGCTGGTTAAAACAACCGCGGCCATAAACCACGTAATCTACCATCTTAAAATTGCGGAACTTCATATCGTATCGTATTGGTTAAGGAACAATTGCTGCGCAAAAATAATGATTAAACATGTTATGGGTGTGGGTATTTGGAATAATGGGCTATTTTGGTAACAAGATGTATACCCATTTTCCCATTTCTGAGGTCAATCAATCTTTCAAATGTCTTTATTGCTTAATTTTGCACTTATATAATCATTGTAAACGAACATGTTCCATCCATCGCTTTTAAAATTAACTCTATCCCTGTGCATAAGTATATTCCTGTTTTCTGCCCCGGCACAGGCCCAATACAGCAAATTCAATGGCACCTGGGTAGCAGATTCAAGTGTGAAACCTGATGAGAATACCAGTGGAATGCTCTTCATGATGGCTGATACCCTGGAGTGGAATATTTACAACAATCAGATGCTTTTTAATCTGAATTATAAAATGAAAGGGAGCGATACACTTTTGCTCATTTTGAAAAAAGCCGAATGTAGCCATGCTTTCAGGATTTCTACAATAAAATTTCCTGCACCCGGCAGTGTTTATGCCAAGTGTTACCTACTTCCCAATAACCAAATGGGTATTATCTACATGAACAAAGCATTTTCGAAGTCGGTGATTAGCTATGTAAAGGCCAAAATGAGCCTGACCGACCAAAAGAACCTCTTCCCAGACGTTCTATTTTTGAAAAATCCATAATTTAGAGGGATGGTAAAACTCCTTCTACCCTTTTTATGTATGGTATATGCATGTGTACCTGGAATGGGGCAGGAATATGTTTATGCCAATACCAATAACCTCCTGATACGTGACCGCCCTGATAAGATATACAATGTATATGCAATAGCCAATAAAGGTTGTGTATTGAAATTGCAACCTATCACAAGTGGTTATGAAAACAAAAAAGCCCTGACTGCTGGGTTCTATTACATAAATGTAAAGTCAAAGCAAACCAAAAACGGACACACATCCATGGATGCCTGGGTAAGTAAGCGGTATGTAGTCAAAAGTTTGTCTGAAATTACCTATTCTAAAAATGACACTTCTAACAACACCTTCCCTGAACTCGTAGACCTAATCCCCTATTTCGGCCCAGAGGAGGATGACCCTAATAATTATAATTGCTACCAATACCCATGGCCCAAATATAAAGGTGGTGAAAAGTCATTCCCATCAAAGCATAAACCCGGTCATGTATACTATCGTGGCCCACGTGGTGGTTGCTATTATATAGCCCCATCAGGTAGGAAAGTATATGTGGATGGGAAGTTTTGTAAACCGAAGAGGGCAGTTTTTCCTAATGGGGTGAAGAAATAGGTTTGATTTTATAAAATCAATGTGGGTCCCCGCTCGCCTAACAATTATATAATCTAGCCATATCCGAATATTGTCTTATTTTAATGGCTAAAATGTCTTTCAGGTTAATCCTTATGCAATAATAAATATGCTACTAATGTCTCTACTCATTACAAAATACCGCACATCAGTTAATTCATCTGCTAATTGGATTCCCCAAGTCCTCATTACTATACTCATTTGTCTGACACCCTATTTCTCTTATGCCCAAGCAGACACTACCCCAACACGAGATAATAACTTGACGATGGGCAACCCAAGTGGGGCTACCTCATCACTATCTGATTCTAACAATTTCCTTCTTATTCGCTCACAATATGCCCTATCCTACAATAACTCAAAAGGCATGGCCAACTGGGTAAGTTGGCATCTGAGCCGTGCATGGAAGGGAACTGCCACACGCTGCAATTGCTTTACCCAAGACCTTAGTCTACCTGCCGGGTAGTTCAGAGCAACTACTGCAAACTATACTAGTAGTGGTTTCGACCGTGGCCACCTCTGCCCATCTGATGATCGGGACGGCAGCGATACCGACAATGCCAATACCTTCAAGATGTCGAACATCTCTCCCCAATCACCGGTAATGAACCAGCAAACCTGGGGCGATCTTGAGGAATATTGCCGCACCCTCATCAATCAGGGTAAGGAAATGTACATTATAGCCGGTGGCTATGGCAATGGGGGTACAGGCAGCCTGGGTGGCACTACCACAAGTATTGCTTCGGGTAATATCAAAGTGCCCTCTGCCTACTGGAAGATTATCATGGTGCTGTCGGTAGATAGTAGTGACCTCTCAAGGGTAAGTACAAGCACCAGGGTAATTGCCGTATTAATGCCTAATACCCAAACAGTAAATGCACATTCCTGGGACTATTATAGGGTATCGGTAGATAGTATTGAAGCCCTTACAGGTTACGACTTCTTCTCGAATGTTGATACCAGCATACAAAGAGTAATAGAAGCACAGGTAGATAATGGAGCTACCAACCTCCTCGCATGGGATTTTACAGGTGCCAATAACGTAGCCACCTGGGCTGCT
>CANGSR010000299.1 GCA_947456055.1 Chitinophagaceae bacterium | reverse complement strand
TGTGACACCCTCTCCTTTGGAGAGGGTTGGGGTGAGGCCTCCGCATGGCCCTCAAAACTCGCCTAAAAACCACACTTGTCAATGGCAGTTCTACCACAATTCTTTATATATGCTCTACAATAATACCAACCCTTCGGGTTTAAAATCAAATAAGCCTATATAAAAGAAATCCTACCCAAATAACTCACCCTGACCAGTTTTACCAGAGTGCTTGCGCTCATGTTCTAATAACCATTTTTTCTTAGGCAGGCCACCACCGTATCCGGTAAGGCTTCCGTTTTCGCCTATCACCCTATGGCAAGGTACTATGATGGCAATACCATTTTCCCCATTGGCACCAGCTACAGCCCTTATTGCTTTTTCATTCCCCAAAAAGATAGACTGTTGCTTATAACTTCGGGTTTCGCCATAGGGTATCTTCATCAACCCTTCCCAAACACTTTTCTGAAATGGGGTGCCCAATAAATTAAGTGGCAGGTCGAACTCTTTTCTTGTTCCCAGGAAATATTCACCAATCTGCTGCTCCAACAATGCAAAATAAGGGTGTTCCCCTTCTACAAAATGTTCGCCGGCATAGGTCTCAATCCGCTTCATGATACTATCAATACTCTTACGGTATTGAAAATCGAATAGGCAAATGCCACTTTCGTTTGCCCCTATTCTCATAATACCCATTGGGGTATTAATACTCTTCAGATAAAGCATGTGCTGGAGAATTTATGGATTACCAAATATAGAGGCACAATTATCTGTAGTAATAGTAGCTACCTCTTGTAATGTACAACCCATCACTTCGGCCACCATCTGGGCTATAATTGGTATATAACTGCTTTCATTCCTCTTTCCCCTATAGGGCACAGGCGCCAAATAAGGTGCATCAGTTTCCAGCACTATATTGGCTAATGATATTTCTCTAAGTACCTCAGGCAGGTTAGTTTTTTTATAGGTAACTACCCCACCAATTCCCAGGTGAAAGCCAAGAGCTATTATTTCTTTTGCCTCTTCAATTGTACCACTGAAACAATGAAAAATGCCTTTTAATTTGCCATTCTGTAGTTTCCTCACTATTTCAATACAATCAGGGGTTGACTCCCGGCTGTGGATGACTATGGGTAAATCATATTGAAGGGCAAGGGTTATCTGGAATTCAAAAGCTTCCTTTTGTTCTTTTACAAATGTTTTATCCCAGTAATAGTCCAGACCTATTTCCCCAACTGCATGAAATTTCCGTTTTGCCAACCAATCAGCTACCAAGGCAAGTTCGGTTTGGTAATCTTCTTTTACGTAACAAGGGTGAAGCCCCATCATGGGTAAGCAATGAGTAGGATATTCATCAGCCAACGCCAACATAGGGGCAATTGTATTGCTATCGCAATTGGGCATATATAGTTTGGTAACACCTGCATTGAGTGCACGGCTTATCTGACCACTATCGGCTACCAGTTTTTCATCGTATAAATGGGTATGTGAATCTACAAAAATCATTTTCTAAATGTTTAATAGGAGTTTATCAAGATAATATTTATTGTCCTGGAACTACCTGAAATTCTGAATGGAGTGGGTAATTGATTCGTATATTTTTTGCCAATCGGGATGGTCTTCTAATATATTAATTTGGGCATTGATAGTAGAGTTATCCTTCCTTATTGCAGGTCCTGTCTGCATGGTTTTAGGGTCACCATGCTTTATCCTGTCAAAAGTCTGCTCAATAATGGGCATTAATACAGAGAAGGGCAAATTATTTTCGGCACAGATTTTATCGCAAATAGCTATTAGATGGGTGGTGAAATTATTACTTACCACCGCTGCCACATGCAGCCACTTGCGCTGTTCATACTTAGCCTCAAATAGTATATCAGTAATGCCATGTGCTATTTCCTGCAAATATTTTGCTGCTTTTGGCGAGTTGGTTTCCCAGGCGCAAGGTATATCTCTATGCATGGGCTGGTTATTTTTAAGTATTGAGTAGATTGGCCACAATACTCCATAATCACGTGCAGCACCGTCAAAATGCTCAATACCTACAGCTCCGGCTGTGTGAATTAGTACAGTTTTTCTAAAGGATAATTGAGTTGCAACCGATGGTATTGCTGCATCAGCAACCGCTAGAAAACAGACATCAGCATCACCATCGTAAACATCGTCCACTGTGCCATATTTTTCGGCATAACAGGTATCAGCCAATAATTCCGCCACTTCCTTTCGCCGTCCATAAATACCTATGCACTGATGACCAGCCATCCTCAGTCTTGCTCCCAAAAAACAAGCAATATTACCGGTACCAATAATGCTGTAGGTCATGGTGATTAAGCTTTTTTATTGGCTACGTAATAGGTTTCCATAATATTATGTACCCTTTGTTTTAACTCGGCTACATTTTCCAAAGTTAAACCTTCGGTAGGTATTGGTTCAAGGAAATGAATAGGAACAGGCATCGGCCTTGCCCAGAATTTCTTGTTATATGGAAGTATCTTACCGGTATTAAAGATAACACCGGGCATAATAGGCTTTTGGGCCTTTATTGCTGTAATAAAAGCACCATCAAAAAATGGCTGCATTGGCTGGCCTGACTTATTACGAGTCCCTTCCGGATATAAGCAAAGGTGTAGGCCCATATCAAGGTTTTCCTGCATTTTGGTGATACTTTCCCTACGGCTGCTTTCCTTCTTTCTGTCAACCAGTATTGAACCACATTTGTAGATTACCCCAAAAAATGGCACTTTCGACATTTCTATTTTAGCCAATGTTTTATTTGGACCAGGTATCCATGGGGTAGCTACCGGTATATCCATCATACTATTATGATTCAATACCACCACATATTGCTGCCCGTCTTTAAAATTTTGTTTACCCTTGCGCCTGACCGGGCAAAAGACCATAGGCAAGAAGACTCCCATCCAAACCCTGAATATTTTATGAATAATTTTGGTTCGTAATGGCTCGGAGAGGGGATAAACAATCCAAATTACAGGCAATACAATAAACATTGTCACTATGAATAACAATAGAAAATAGACTACATATACCCTACCCAATATACTGCTGATAACTTTCATTTACCTTGAGGTTTTCTGAAATAAGGTATTCACACCTTGCTTAGACAGTGCAAAATAAATGAAAAAAATGGCTTTGGATGGAGGTAAAATATAAAACGCTTAAAGCGTCCAGTCAATGGTCTTTTCGCCCATTTCCCTTAACCAATAATTGGCCTTGCTAAAATGCTTACAACCCACAAAACCGTTGTAAGCTGACAGTGGACTTGGGTGGGCCGCTTTAAGAATCTTATGTTTGGCAGTATTAATAAGTACTTCTTTGTTTTGGGCAAACTTGCCCCACAGCATAAAAACAACATGCTCTCTATGGTCTGATACATGCCTAATCACCTGGTCAGTAAAGATATCCCAGCCTATTTTACTGTGCGACATGGGTTTATTTTCCTCAACAGTAAGAGATGCATTGAGCAACAGAACACCCTGTTTTGCCCATTTTTCGAGATTGCCTGATTTTGGTGGCGCAACTTCCATATCATCCACTAGTTCCTTGAAAATATTGACTAGTGAAGGTGGTGGGGCTATTTTATCGGCCACAGAAAAACACAGCCCATTGGCCTGGCCTGGATTATGATACGGGTCTTGACCTATGATGACAACTTTTACCTCATTGAAAGGGGTATACTGAAATGCATTAAATATTTGCGGGCCGGGAGGATAAATTATTTTACCTGCCTTTTTTTCAGTTTTAAGGAAACCTGCAATTTGTGCAAAGTAGGGTTTGGAAAATTCCTCACTCATTTCCACTTTCCAACTTGGCTCAATACTTACTTCCATTCTTGCAGGTGCAATAATATTTACTAATGAATTCGAATTTCAATCAAAAAATAGATATTCTGAATAATTATTTCACCTCTACAGTTAATACCTTATTCCCCTCAAGATAGCCCTCCAATTTATCACCACCATTCACAGGCCCCACACCAGATGGTGTACCTGTAAACACCAAATCACCAATATTGAGTGTAAAAAACCTGGATACGTAAGCTATTATCTTATCAACATGAAAAATCATATCGCTGGTTTTACCATCCTGCACAGTTTCATCATTCAACTTGAGTTGGAAATTCATTTTTTGAATCTCCATTTCTGGGGTAAGGTTAACAAAATTACCTACCGCTGCCGAACCATCAAAAGCTTTGGCAATTTCCCATGGCAATCCCTTCTTCTGCAAATCACGTTGCAAATCACGCGCAGTAAAATCAATGCCTAATGAAACCTCACTGTAGTACTTCTTGGCAAACTTTTCCTGAATAAATTTTCCATTCTTATTTATTCTCACAACCAGTTCACACTCATACTGAAGATCATCCGTAAATTCAGGATAATACAATGGCTTTTCCGGCAAAAGCAGGGCGCTTTTGGGTTTCATAAAGATGACGGGCGACGTTGGCACATCATTATTTAATTCTTTGGCGTGTTCGGCGTAATTTCGCCCTACACAGATTATTTTCATAAATTTCCCGCAATTAACATGGCTCGTGTAAAATTAAAATTTCCTATTGATAATCCATTATTTATTTCAAAAATAAATGTCCGTATTAGTGATATAAATTATGGCGGACATGTTGGCAATGATTCAATACTGTCAATTATTCACGAATCCAGAATGCAAATGTTGCAAAATTTTGGCGGAAATGAAATGAATATTTGTGGCAATAGCTTAATAATGGCCGATGTGATGATCGCTTATAAGGCTGAAACCTACTATGGAGATGTGCTCATCATTAAAATCTATGCAGAAGAACTTACACAGGTGTCTTTTGACTTACTATACCATATCTCAACCACACGAAACGACCAAACTATAGATGTAGCCCATGCCAAAACAGGTATGGTTTGCTTCGATTATGAAGCAAGAAAGGTAGCTAATTTGACCCAGGGATTAAGAGAACTACTGATGGTAACAACTATGGACCAAAATAATTGAAAGACTATTACAAAATATTAGGGATCAACAAAAAAGATAGTTGTGAACACATAAAGGATGTGTATTGGCATCTGTATCAGAAATTTGATCCCGAATTGAACAAACGGGATGCCTATGCCATTGAAGAAATAACTGAAATAGAAGAGGCTTATTTATGTTTATCTGATAAATCAAAAAGAGGCGAATATGATTATTGGTATGAGAATGGGATTGCACCAATACCAGTTAAACCAGCGAAATCTCATAAGTCAGCGACATGGAAAATGGGGATTACTCTTTTTCTTATTGGATGCTTTATAGCAATATTACTTCCCATCGTACCCTCCTTTACTGAGGATCTAGTAGGCGCGATCATAGATTCTATTACTGGTGGTGTCCTATTAACATTATTCATGTTACCCTCATTAATAGCAGTATACCGTAGAAGTAAATACCAGGCAATAATTATGATAGTGAATTTGGTTTTGATAATACTAGTAACTATCAGCTTATTAGCGATTCTAAGTTGGGTGGGAATATTGGTTATATCGTTGTTAAAAATGAAAAGTGTCCCCTCTGATTGAAACCAAATAGACAAACAAAATTGAAACTATTTAGTTTATACTATATATATCGACAGTTCTCGGTTGAAATAGAGCAACATAAAATCCAGTATCTTTACTATTATAATCCAAATCACGATGTGTATTTCCTGATTCTTAACTTTTTGGATTTAAGAACCACAAAACATTCTTTTAGCTGAGCTGAGTTATGAAGTAATGTTTCGAGAATTAATTGATTTTTTGCAGAAATAGGTAAATCAAGAATACGGAGTAATAGACTTCCTGTTTTATGTTTACTATTACTATTATAGACTATTATATCTCCAAAATCCTTATCCTCCGTGAGTATATAACCATGTTTCTCAACTGCAATATCTATAACATGAAAATCACTTATTCCTGGTGTTTCATCACCTATTGAAAAAACCCTCTGGCCTTCTACACGAAGAAAACGAATAATTCGATCATCAACGCTTTCATTGGCATTAATTAATGGAAATTCACGCAACATCTATAAATATTTCATTCCGTATAAGGTTTGCCCCATAGGTAATGCAAGCAAGTATTTCACTCCTGTTTAGCTTTGGATATGCAAGAAGTAAATCATCAATTGATTCCCCACTACCAATTTTGTCAAGGATAAGGTCAACACCTATCCTGGTATGCTTAATAACAGGTTTACCACCCAAAACATCTCTATTTTGCTCAATAAAATCAGCCCACATGATAATCAGTATTTAGTAATTATAAAGATAGAACAAAATCAATAACCCAGTACCCTGCCTTCCCCCAAATGAAAAATGCCCCGACTTTTGGTCAGGGCATTTAAATAGATATGGCAGCTACCTACTCTCCCGCATTTCTGTGCAGTACCATCGGCCATGGCGGGCTTAACTTCTCTGTTCGGAATGGGAAGAGGTGAACACCGCCGGCAATACCACCATAAGATGGTTAGTCTGTTTTGTGGTAGTTAGTCGTTAGT
>CANGSR010000298.1 GCA_947456055.1 Chitinophagaceae bacterium | reverse complement strand
TTGATAGCCTTGTTTTTAGTAAATGGTGTATATCTGTTGATATTACGATTGGCTAAACCTGAAAAATTCAAGGATGTTATTAACTATTTTCAGATAATCACATCCATCGCCTACTTTACAAGCTTCTATATATGCCAGAAAGTGTTTATGATACCTAGTTCCCAGGGTTGGGATATTAGCCAGTACCCCTGGATTAAATTCCTGCCATCATATTGGTTGGGAGTATGCTGGGCATGGGTGGGATATCCCGTGGCACTGGCTGGTACAAAAGTTTTTGCACTCCTGGCCATTGTTTTTCCATTGTTTTTCATATATGTTATTATCAGGTATCTTGCTCCTCAATTTGCCCAGCGAATGGCAGGTATTGACGTTACTGAGCCAGGGCAAGGAGGAGCAGCAAAACAGCAAAGTTCAAAGGTATTCAGCAACAAGCTAGCTGCAATGATGAATCGTACCGATGATGCCAAAGCGGGGTTTATTATTTCCTGGATTCAGACTTCACGCAGCAGGTCGTTCAAGATGAGGGTATTTCCCACATTTGCCTATGTGCCGGTTTACTTTTTCTTCAATCTTACAGCTAGCCGCAACTCGCTATCATATGCCTTCCAGCATATGAGTGAGCATAATAATTACCTTGTATTGCTCTATATGACCGCTTTTGCCATGATATCGGCACTTACCTATCTCACTACATCTGAGCAATATAAGGCTGCATGGGTTTACTATGCATCGCCATTAGAGGTGCCAGGCCGCATAATGGTTGGAGCATTTAAGGCCATATGGGCCAAGTATTTTATCCCATTTTTTATAGCTATTTCCATATTCGTAATTTACACATGGGGTGCCAAAGCAATTTGGGATGTGATTTTAGCATTAGTTAATGTTACCCTGTTTACAGCTTGTATAGCCCGTATCAGTTTCAGGCATCTGCCATTTTCTATTATGGAGCAAATGAAGCAGGGCGGGGGCAGGATAGTGAAATCAATGCTATCTATGACAATCCCTGCATTCCTGGGTTTTGGCCATTACTTTGCCCTCGATATGCTATGGTTGAAGCTAATTTTCCTGGTGCTTTCCTCAATATTTCTGTGGCTGGTTTTAGATAGCTATGCCAATACCAGCTGGGCAAACATGATTAAAGGTGAGGACGAATAAATTTGCTATTAATACTTATTTGATGGTTATTATTTCCCTTAAACCATAGCCTGATTAAAACTATTCAAACATAGAGCACTATTGTTTACTATAGCCTTGGTATTCGATAAAGATTATCGGGCGGTTCAATAAAAGTAACTTTCAAGTAGCATCCTTTTATTATTTTTGGAAATTGAATAGAGATGGGCATTTTGCCCTTGGGTCAAAATCAATAACATATAATATTGGTTTTTGTCCTTTCTATTAAGAGTTGTTGACTTAAATTTAAATTATTATAAATGAGTACTATTCCATTTAACAAGCCTTATCTTACAGGCAAAGAAGTGCATTTTATTTACCAGGCAGTAGCATCCGGTAAAATATCGGGTGATGGCATGTTTACAAAAAAGTGTCATAGTTTTTTTGAGAAAAGATATGGTTATCAAAAGTGCCTGCTCACTTCTTCTTGTACCGATGCGCTTGAGATGGCGGCTATATTGGTAAATATCCAGCCTGGCGATGAAGTAATAATGCCCTCATATACCTTCGTATCAACTGCCACAGCCTTTGTATTGCGTGGTGCAAACATTGTTTTTTGTGATAGTAGATCAGACCGTCCGGGTATAGATGAAGATAAAATAGAAGCCCTGATTACCAGTAAAACCAAAGCAATTGTTCCCGTGCATTATGCCGGGGTTGCCTGCGATATGGATAAAATAATGGATCTGGCAGCCAAATACAATTTATTTGTTATAGAAGATGCTGCCCAGGCTATAGAAAGTTATTATACTGGCAGGGATGGTGTTAAAAGACCACTAGGTTCCATAGGGCATTTGGCTGCGTTTTCATTCCACGAAACCAAAAATATTATGTCGGGTGAAGGTGGCATGTTGGTGATTAATGATGAAAAATTTATTGAAAGGGCCGAAATAGTCAGGGAGAAGGGTACTAACAGGAGTAAATTCTTCAGGGGGGAACTGGATAAATATGGCTGGGTTGACATTGGTAGTTCATTTTTACCATCTGATATTATTGCCGCATTCCTCTACGCCCAGTTGGAGAATATTGATGATATTCAAAAGAAACGTATAGCTCTTTGGGAAAAATATATGGAGCTTTTGGCCCCATTGAAGGATAAGTTCTCATTGCCGGTTATCCCCCCGTATGCAACCAATAATGCGCATATGTTTTATATAGTGTGCCATAGTATTGAAGACCGTACAAAATTAATTGCGCATATAAAAGCCAATGGTATTCTCGCAGTTTACCATTACCTAAGCCTGCACAAAAGCGAATTTTACGAAAATAAATACCAGGGCCCTGAATTACATGAAACTGATAGATATACTGATTGCTTGTTAAGGCTACCTATGTATTACGAACTGACAATGGATGATGTTGAGAAGGTTTGTAAGACCATTGAAAGCGCACAATTATAAGGATTATTTATAGGATTGGTTGATATTAACACCCCTACTAATAGGGTTGGAATTTTAGTTTTTACTAGTTTCGGTAATAATAGATTTTATTTTGCATCCTTTAGCGGAAAATATTTCAGACCAATTTCGAAAATTTTTCTAAATTGAGAGATATTTCTAATTTAACCCATGTCGAGATTTAATAAGATAACGCTGGTTACAGTAACCGATGACCATTATGCTATTTTATTATCTACATTGATAAAGTCGATAGAGGCAAATTTAAGCCCTGATTATTGTATAGATTTCTGGGTGGTGAATGATGGGGTATCCGAGACAAAACGTACCAAAATTGAGCGATCAATTAATACTCAGATTACCTCAATACATTGGAAAACGCCTGCGGAGATCATCCCCAAAGGTACCCGCCTGCCACTCGATTATAGTACTTATCCCATTAATATTTACATGCGATTGTTTATTCAGTACTTCATACCCGAAACGGTAAGCAAGGTGCTGTTTATGGATGTGGATATGATTAATTGTACCGATCTGAAAGAGCTTTGGGAGCTCGACCTTGATGGTCACATTGCCGCAGCTGTACAGGATATAAGGGTGAAAACTTTCGATAACCATTGGGGTGGCATTCTTAATTATGAGGACCTGGGTTTTGCAGGTGATACTAAATATTTCAATAGCGGCTTATTGCTAATGGATATGGAGAAATGGCGCCATAATAATATATCTGAAAAGGCGCTATTGTGTATTAAGAACCATAAAAAGTATTCATTTTACCCCGACCAATATGGCCTGAATGTGGAACTAGCCAATAAATGGAAAATGATAGACCCCGATTGGAATCATTTTGCATCCAAAAGATTTCATCATCCACATCAGATACATTTTATAGGCCGGAAACCTATTTATAAATCTTATAATAATCATTCGGCCTACAGGAAGATTTTCGACAAGTACCTTAGCCAAACTGATTTTAAGGATGCCAAATCGATTAGCGAAACAACCCGGTATTTGAAAAAAATAAAAAATACGGTATTCAAATTCAGGAGGATATTTTGATGGTTCATACCTTTTGGTTTGAATGAAATTTATATTAATAATAATTTGCCCATAGTTTATGCCCATAAATTCATTCGATTACCAAATAAGTACTTCATTAAACCACCTATGCAGGAAGTACGAGATATTCGACCGCATGATAGTGATGCTGTCTGATAATCACTTGCTGAAGGGAGGGGTACTGATGCTGATAATCTGGTATTTGTGGTACCAACCAGGCAAGGATAAAAGAAATGCACAGAGCAGGGTAGGTATAATATCAGCATTCCTGTCCAGTTTTATCAGTATTTTTATAGTACGCATATTACCTAAGGTGATGGAATTCAGGGCCCGGCCCATATTGAATCCTGATAATCATTTTATAGAACCCTATGGCATCAACCGCAATATTTTTGACAACCAGACATCCATGCCCAGCGACCATTGCTCGCTGTTTTTTGCTTTAGCTACCGGCATCTTTTTTATTTCCCGCAGATGGGGGATTGTGGCTATTGCCTATGTATTATTGTTTATTTCATTTCCCCGGCTTTATTTGGGACTGCATTATGCTACTGATATTCTTGCCGGGGCTGGTATAGGTATCCTTTTTGCGGTAATTGCTAATAGTAAGGTATTCAGGTCGATGGTTTCCGAAAAGATTCATCAATTATCCATAAGCCATACAGCCGTGTTTTATATGGTCTTTTTTTTCATTTCTTACGAAATTGTAGAGATGTTCACCAGCCTACGGCATATAGCCACATTTATGTTGCACCCATCTACATTTCAGTTGTAAGCAGGTGATTAGGGTGAATCATTTATCCCCAATTACCAATTTACCTGATGTGGAAAGTGTACCCTGCCACCACCATTCTTTCTATAAACTGAAAGCTTTGACTGGCTTTGCCGCCATATATGGTGGTATTAATGTCGGGGAGGTTAATGTACCCGCCTTTCACCCTTGCCTGGACAAAGAAATGCTTATAAAAGTCGAATTGCAAACCAAGACTGGCCGATACACTATAACCTGCCAGGTGGTAGGCTTTTTTACCTTCTTCCATATCATGTTTTGGGGGCTGGCCCAGTATATCGGCATCAGTATCAGGTATCACCATACCCAGGCCCACACTGCCCATGGCTGCAAGTACCAGTTTGTGGTTTTTTGAGATCCACAATTGTTCCAGACGGCCACCATCTACACTGAAATCGTTCAATCCGTCGCAATGCTCAAAGTTGGAAACAAATCCTTTTGGCAGGTTATCAATTATTGATGGGCCGGGATTATAGCTTTCGCAATCTTCGCCCACCATTACCTCGGTATTATTGTAAGTGCCAATATTTTCTCCCTTGGTGATGCTGCCTGTAAGTTTTGAGGTTTGTTTCGCTATGGTATATTTCATATGGTCATGGCCAAAGGATATGAAATTATGGTCATCAATAAAATAGCCTATACGGTAATTGAATTGGGGAATGGTGAAAGTGGTAGGTTTGTAATATACTGATGAAAATTCGGTAGGCCCATCGGTAGCACGGATATCGGTAATATTAAAATTATAACCATCGCCCCAGAATTTCATATCTGAATGTGAATAGGCCGACCTGTTATAACCCCAATAAATAAACATGGTGCCCCGTCTTTGGTAAAGGTCACGGGATTCGGGTTTATAAACTTCACGGATAGGTTTTGGGCCTGGCATTTCAGTAGGGTTGTTTTTATTCTGTGCATTGGCGGCCAATGGAGTAAGGGCGATTAAAAATAATGCAGCTAAATTATTGAATTTCATGATTTTGTATTTTGCTACGTAGTGACTTTAGGCCATCACGGCCATTTACGCATTTGGGCTGCAAAATTATTTTCGAACCAAACAGAAAAGAATGATTGTTGTCAGGTTTTCGAGATATAATGTATTTTATTAATGATTTTATAGTGGGAATGTGCCTATAATTTATATCCCGGGTGGTTTCGGGTGGCAATAGCGTCGTATTTGGTAAAAGAATCAACCGGCCCTTTTGCCTTATAGGATGATGCCAGCAATTCGAATGCACCCTGAAATTGAGGATTATGAGCTAATGTTTGGTAGGCATAAGCTATTGAAGAATCGTACCTGGCCATATAATAATAGGTAAAGGAAATATTGGCATAAGTCTGTTCATTTGCAGGATTCAATATTGCCAATTGCTTGTTGTAAAGAATAGCCTCATCGTATTTTTTGTTGCTGAAACATAGCCTGGAAAGGTTGATTAACAAAGATGACTGGTAGGGATTAAGGGCCAGTGATTTTTTATAATGAAAAAAGGCAGAATCAGGCAATGAGCTGTTTTCAAACAATATGGCAATATCGAGGTGTGCATTAGCATATTCAGGATAAATATTGATTGCATTCCTAAGCACTCGTGTAGCCTCATAAATCTCATTGATAGTGGGCGGAGTGGTATATGATGCAAAACTGGTTACCATTTCGTCGCCGGTATAATAATTGAGCCGGGCTGAGTTTGGTGATTTTGCCAGGTCGGTTTTGAACAAGGTGATATTATTTTGCCAGTCCTTGTTGCGGGTATAAATGAGTGCAAAACAACTAATGCAAATTATAGCCAATAAGCCTGAAATAACTGGCTTTCTAAAAATACTTAAGTTGTTTGTGTCGTCAGTTTTAGCCAGTTTTTCAAACAGTAGTGCCACCAGCAAACAAAACGGAACTGAACCAAAAAACAAAAACCGCTCAGCCATGGTGGAACCTATGAGGATAAAAATATTGGTAAACAAGGCCATGGTGCACAGGTAAAAAAGGGCTATAAAGGGATAATAGTTCCTTTTTTTGCCTAATAGCCCATATATCGAATAGCCAATCAAAAATAAGTAAGCAGCAAGGGAGATGATAACCCTTATATCCCATAGGTGTGTATAGGGGATTGAACTAAAAGAATA
>CANGSR010000297.1 GCA_947456055.1 Chitinophagaceae bacterium | reverse complement strand
GGATTTTGCCTTAATTTCAAACTCAGTTCTGGATTCAGTCCCCCTCTTGCCATACCTGTTATCCAGGTGATCATCAAATGTGCTTATTTCTTTAATGTCATCCATATTACTTTACTTTTTAGCAAAATATTCATTCATCAATTTCAAAGCTAACTCAATTTCATTTTTAGGTGCTTTATTAGCCTTTTTTTGAAAACCATTAAATAAAACAACTACGGTATTCTTATCGAAACAACAAAATATCCTAAATATATCAGAACCAACTTTAATTCTTATTTCATATAGCCCTTTTGTTCCCTCTACATGCTTAAAGAATATTTCTGGAATCCTTTCTGCATGTGTAATTAAGAATAATACATAATCAATTTTCGTTTTAACCTTTTCTGTTTGACCATTAAAAAAGTCATTGAAATAGTGCTTATAGAACAACAAATGTCTTATCTGTTCCATATCCGATTAAACAAAGTTAACATAAAAAAGAATCAACAAAACCAATTAAGTTAGAAGGATAACTTCAATTTAATTACTCCCTCCCTCTAAAAAAACACCGCCATCTCCTGTTGGTATTTCCGGGCTTCGGCATGGGCTTTTTCGGCAAATGAGGTATCATTTCCTGCGAATAAGATGCCACGGGATACATTAATCAATATACCTGCATCTTTATTAAATGCATTACTGCAAACGGTATGCACATCCCCACCTTGGGCACCTACACCTGGCACCAGGAAAAAATGTTCAGGCAATAATTGCCTCACTTCCTGTAGTTGCTCCTTGCGGGTAGCCCCAATTACAAACATTATATTTTCTGGCGTGCCCCATGAAGCTACCGTGCGCAATACCTTTTGATAAAGCAACTCGTCACCACATTGCTGCAACTGGAAATCGGCACTTCCGGCATTTGAGGTAAGGCCAAGCACAATTGTCCACTTCCCGTCAAACTGCAAGAACGGTTTTACACTATCAGCACCCATATATGGGGCTACCGTAACACTATCGTAGGGGTAGGTCTGGAAAAAAGTGCGGGCATATTGCTCGCTGGTATTACCTATATCGCCACGCTTGGCATCTGCAATCGTGAAAATATCCTTGGGGATATAATTCAAAGTCTTTTCCATGGTCACCCAGCCTTTCAGACCCTGGGCTTCATAGAATGCAGTATTAATTTTATAGGCTACAGTAAAGTCTTTTGTAGCATCAATTATGGCTTTGTTGAAGGCAAATGCAGGGTCTTCATCTTCAAGCAGATGCGCTGGTATCTTGCTTATATCAGTATCCAGCCCAACACACAACACCGATTTTTTCCTAAAAATATGCCCAACTAAAGTAGAACGGTTCATGCGGTAAAGGTATTGAAAATTAAAAAGTCAAAATTAAAAAGTCAAAAAGTCCTTTTGGGGATGCAAGTTCAAAAGTTAAAACTACGATTTGGGAGATTTCATTTTATAGAGTCAAAATTTAAGGCCAAAGGGCCTTTTATTGATTGTGTGTAAAAAGTGATTGTAAATATTTTTGCGTGCTGCTGATTGGCTGCCTAATTCAATAAAAAAAGGGGCTGCCCCACACAAAAGGCAGCCCCCATAATTAAGGTTTGAATCACAAAAAACAAACCCCATTTTTCAACCAAACAACGTTCTTAATAATGAAACCTCACAGTGCAAAATATGTTCCTGCCAGGAGCATTAATACCACTGGCAAATGTTCTGTATTGGGTATCTAAAATATTATCAACCCCTGCTTGTACCGTTACCATTTTATGCAATTGGTATGACACTCTTAAATTAGCTGTCATCCATGCAGGCATGCCGTCTTTGGTAGCATATTGCTCATTGTCCTCTCCATTCAGGTAATAATCCTTCAGGTCTTTTGCACCATTATAATTGACAATAAAGTCTGACCTGAATTTATTCTTATTGTAAGAAAGCTGCATTTTCAACATCATTGGTGGTATGTGGTCTAGCGGATAGGCAGTACTATCTGTATTGATACGGCCGTACGTATAGTTGAAAGCCACTCCTAATTCAAAACTCTTACTAAGTTTCGACCTGAAATTTGATGAGAATCCATATACATAAGCACTTTGCTGGTTCTGATTTGCAAATACCTTACTCATAGATCCATCATACATTACAGAATCCTGGCCATTGTATTTAAACCTATCAGTCACAATCGCATCTACAAAGCTGGTATAATAAAGTGCGTTTTCCCAAATGCTATGATCGCCAAACAACTTAGTAATGCCCAATTCAGCATTAATAGTCTTTTCTGGCTTTAAATCTTTATTAGGAACAATCAATGCTCCTGGGGCTGATTCGAACACCTTAGACAAATCATCAACATTTGGTGCCCTAAATCCGGTTGACAACAATAAAGAAAGTTTCCATTTATCACTAGGAGCATGTATCAAACCTATGCTACCAGAGTAAACCAGGTTTTTCTGGTCAACACCGCTATAAGGCAAATGGAAAAACGAAGTGTCAGAAAACGTAGAATGCAGGGAGATATATCCTAACCTTAAACCATCAGTAAGGGTAAATTTATCATTAATAGCCATGGTATGTGAACCATAAAGTGCCATATTCGACATTGTATTATCGCCATCAGGGTAGCGGGTATCTAATGGTGCACTTACACCTGTATTTATGTTTTCCGCATTAGCAGTTGACTTAAGGGTATTGTACTGCCCATCAAACCCAATCCTGAAATTATGTTGCTTCACCGACCTGTTTAAGTCAATATTCAAGCCCATAACATTAACCTTTTCATCCCTGTTGGCAAGATTACTCTTGTTAAAACCACGGCTATGCCTGCTTTCATCTATACTCTGGTAATTAGCACCTACATGCACTGCCTGGAAAAACGATGAATCGTTTTTGATATTCAGATCATAGGCACCAAGAAACCTTGTCTGTGGGCCATAGTACCACTGTGCATTTTTCAATCCACTACCCGATGGGTCAGTAAGCCTGTCATACCTTGGCACATCTGTAGAGTTGGAGAACTGTAAATTAATTCCATGAGTCACATGCTCGCTTTGTTTAAAAGCAAATTTCTGCATCAGGTCATACTGGGCATAAGCACTCTGCACCTGAAGGTACTTATTGCTATTGGCTACAAGGGAATCCTTGCCGCCTATCCTGTTTACATAATAAGGACGCTCACCATAGTTGGCATCATAAAACATATTTTTTGATTCACCACCCTTAAGGTCGCCAAAAGAAGAATAGGTAACAGAAGTAAGTGAGGCAAAACGTTTGCCACCTATACTAAAATCACCATGACCTGTCATTTCATTATTCACACTGCCATACCGTATAAAGGCATTGGCACTCTTTGCCATTTCACCGGCTTTTGACGAAAATTGCGGGCTCTTGGAATAAAAACAAATAACACCACCCAGGGCATCACTACCATATATGGTAGATGAAGGCCCACTAAGCACCTCAACCTTGCTCAGCATTGAATTATCTATTGTAACTATATTTTGCAGATGACCAGCACGATAAATTAAATTATTCATACGTACACCGTCTACTACCATCTGTATTCTATTGGCTTCAAAACCCCTTATAACCGGACTACCACCACCCAATTGGCTCTTCTGTACAAACAGATTGGCAGCCGATGACATAAGGTCGGCAGTAGATTGGGCTTGAGCATTGGCAATATCCTTTTCGTTAAGAATGGTAACCTGCTGGGCTACATTTTTCTTATTTTCATTTACCTTATTAGCCGAAAGCACAAATTCGCTCAGGCTCATTTTGTTTTTTACAAGTGTATCAGTTGTTGCATTTTGGGCTTGTGCATAAGTAGATTGCATAACTATGTATGCTAATAGCGTATAGCTAAAGAATTTCATTTTTTATGATTTTGATGTAAAAGATTAATCCACCCCGTTTATGGGGGGACGATTATGACTGATGTAAGAAATTTCAGGACATAACCTTGGGAGGGGGACTCTTTATATCTTTAGATACATCACAAAAGCCACCATCATAAACGTAGAATTGTTCATGATAGGCTGAACTATTGAAAAAACACTCGTAAATATCTGGTATCAAATACTCTAGCGATAATAAGTCAATTAAAGGCGTAGTCTTTTTATCATGTGGGAAACTTCGTTTCATTGTTTTGTCTAGCTCTTCCACCACATCATCCTCGGCCAGGTCATTTATTACATACAAAACAACGGTATTACCAATAGCAACGACATCTTTTATATCATATAGCTTACCCTTATACCTAATTTCATTTGGTTCCACCCGGGCATTCTCATACTCTTGAAGAGAAAGATGAAGCGTACTTAAGTGAGTGGCAGTAGCCATTTTCGCCCTGCTGTCGCACTTAATAAAATACTGCTTCATTTGCAATACATTCAATAAGCCACCTGTCTGAATTAACAGAATGACAAATAATGATATGTACTTTAGCTGCTTCAACGAATAATTATCAATTGGCCTACAATTTATACAAACTTTACAATCCGGCAAATGATTTTATTAATAACTCATTAAATGCCAATACAAAAATCACTCCTGCCACAGGAAAGGAAACAAAATAATACCCAGCAATATCACCAGGATATCCAATGCCAAAAGGACAACCGCCAAAGTCCACCAGCCTTCTATATAGACAGGTGACAGGGCCTTTAGTGCCAGCTTGCTTAATATCATCAATACCGGGGTCACCAGCGGGAAACCCAAGATGGCCATAAGTGCTGAATTCTGTTGCGCCCTTGCTGCAATTGCTGAGAGAAAGGTAAATACAGCCGAAAGGCTCAGACTGCCTACCATTGAGATGATGATAAAGGTGGCAGTCTGTTCCAGGGGCCAACCCAGCATGAGATAATACAGAAACAGGCTCACCAGGCTCATCACAAACATAAGGATGATACTATAGGTCATCTTGGCAAGCAAAAAGGAGGTGGGCTTAACCAAAGTAAAATAATACCTGAATCTATTGGGGTGCTCCTGAAGGAAGCTTTTAGCCACCGAGTTTACAGCTACAAACAATTGAGTTAACCAGAAAAGCGCATTCCAGGTACGCCCCTCAGGCTGCCCACTCATCATATAGACCACAAATACCGTGGACCCAACATAAAGCAATACCCCAAACAGGGTATGTTTCTGCCGCCATTCCATCAGGAGGTCTTTTTTAACGAGGGATATGAAGGGAGAAGGCAATTTTTGTTAAGTTAAAAGGCAAAAGTTAAAAGTTAAAACACGTTTCTTAAAGGCAAAAGTTAAAAGTCAAAAGTCAAAATAAAACTGTTGTATTTTATATTTCAAATCAAAACTATCACCACGACCTAATTGCTTATTAAATCAAGTGCCACAAAAATAAGGATACCTGTCCTAAAAAGGCAAAGAATATTATTAGCTCAGCGTTTATCAGATACAAATCAGAATATACGAACCCAAAGCGTTGGGCACATAATCCATTTCAAGGATAATGAGCATCAAAAATTGCAATTACTTTTGGGGAATAGGGATTTCGGGTATCTAACATAACAAGTTAATTATCAAGCAATTGCATTGAGAAAAATAAATTTTGACCCAAATAAGCTGATTTACAGCACCTAAAACATAACGACAATTTTTTTTTGAAATAATGTTTTGTTTTGTCTGAAACCTGCGTATATTTGCACTCCCAAAGCGATACAGCGATGGTAGTTCTTTAACAAAATGCGGAAGTAGCTCAGTTGGTAGAGCACAACCTTGCCAAGGTTGGGGTCGCGGGTTCGAGTCTCGTCTTCCGCTCTAAAAAATTCCATCCCGATAGTTTTCGTGATGGAATTTTTTGTTTAGTAGCGTTCCAGTTTCCCTTCGGGAAATTACCTGATGGAACGAAATAATAAAAAAGATGCCCTGGTGGCGGAACAGGTAGACGCGCAGGACTTAAAATCCTGTTTGCAGCAATGCGAGTACGGGTTCGATTCCCGTCTGGGGCACAAAGCACTCATTTTGAGTGCTTTTTTTATGCCCATACCTATTGAAAATCAATAGCTTATTTCTTTTGGCATTCTATTATTTTACTCTCATTTCACTATTTATGTCCCTCCTGCGTCCCCTCCACTTTGTTATGTGGTTGGATTTGCTTACTTTTATCCAACCAAAGGAAAAGAAAGGATAACAAAAGTCAAATATCATTTATTTTATGAGTGTAACTGTAAGAAAGAAAGCTAATAAGGATGGAACAACCTCACTTTACTTAGATATTTACCAGAATAAAAAGAGGACAAAGGAATACTTAAAAGACTGCAAACTTATTAAGGCTACTAATGCAATAGAGAGGGCAAAAAATAGGGATACAATGCAATTAGTAGAAAATATCAAAACAAAGAGGGAGCAACAGTTAATAAGTCATGGTTATGATGTGGTAGCAAGCTATAAAAATGAGATTGATTTTATCTTATACTTTGAAAATTACATAAACAAATACACTAAGAAGGATAAAAGAAACATGGAAGGAGCTTGCAAGAAGTTCAAAGCCTTCATGAAATTACAGGGTATCAACAATCTCACCATTAAGCAGTTAAATGAGGATATAGT
>CANGSR010000296.1 GCA_947456055.1 Chitinophagaceae bacterium | reverse complement strand
GATTTCCTGGCCCTAAACTGGCAACCTAAAATGAATCCCTATGCATCAGCATTGATCTATATCGACCCTACACGAACTACCTGGTGGATCGGAATTCTTCTTTTTGCTTTTACTTTTTATTGTCATTATAAAGTCCGAAAAAAGAATAACCCTATACTTTGGATGAGGATTTACCAGTTAACAACTATCTTCCTTCCCTTCATTTACATAACAATTCGACTTATCCACTTTTTACATGAAAATAATAGCCAGGAGCAGACCTTATCAATGTCAATTATTTTGATTGGTCTTGTCGGGTGTTGGGGTGTTTGGAATGAAGCCAAAGCTTGTGGGACCATAAAACCAATGCATTTAACCTTTATAATTAGTAGCCTGGCAATTGCTTTTATAATCCCTCATATTTATATTACATTATACGAAGTGATTTATTGGCTGTTGGGGTCAGAAGCTGGTAAATGGGATAGTGAACGATTAATAGCCTATGCATTAGTTGTACCCCTATTCCCTATACATCTTAGCTTGCTCTATTTTGCCGACTGGTACTATAGAAGAAAAATGAATAGAAAATAACACTAGAAAATTTGGCAGGCTAATTTAGGTAAATCCTAATAATTTAAAGACTTAAACAGGCATAAATCAGTAATTTTACATAACAATTCAATCAAATGAAACTTAAGATCCTCATCGTTTCCTGCCTTTTAATTACATCATTTTCAGCCATGGCACAACCCAGGTATTCACCAGAGGTTAGGGCAAAAAACGAGGTTAGCTGGATGAAAGACAGCCTGGCCCTATCTAAGGAAAAACTGGACAAAATTAGCAAGATATCACTTGATTATAACCTGAATATGGATAAGGCGTCTGATTTGCCGGGTAAAGACAAAGCCCAGCAAAAACTGATGAAAAAGAAGGATGCTGCCATCAAATCCCTCCTCAATAAAACCCAATACCAGAAATATTGCAAAAAGGAAAAAATGATGCGTGATAGTGAAAAAGTAATTTATAAGGGAAATAGGCAACCTTATTAATGGTGAATGGTTAATTGTGAATGGTTAATGGTGGATGGTCATTAAAAATTGGTTAGTTAGAGAAACAGCTGTAAATATTTCGTAGCAAATTGTAATCATAAGGCCAACTATTAAGATTATCTTAAAATTCTTCTTAACCGATTATTAAGTCTTCATTTCCCTTCTGTTAATGGAAATATTATACCTTTGCACCTGTTTTTAAAACGTTCTTTAATTAATCTTATAAAATGAGTACAGTAAAAGTTGCCATCAATGGCTTTGGTCGTATAGGCCGCCTCGCTTTCCGCCAGATCTACAACATGGAAGGCATTGAAGTAGTTGCAATTAATGATCTTACTAAGCCAAATGTACTGGCGCACCTGTTGAAATATGATACTGCCCAGGGCCGTTTCGGACAAGCAGTTACTCATACCGATAATTCAATAGTAGTAAATGGTAAAGAAATTACCATTTATGCCCAGAAAGATCCATCTCAGATACCATGGGGTCAACATGGTGTGGACGTTGTTTTGGAGTGTACAGGTTTCTTTACAGATAAAGAAAAAGCTGAAGGCCATATTAAAGCCGGTGCTAAGCGTGTGGTAATCTCTGCCCCTGCTACAGGTGATATGAAGACTGTTGTGTTCAATGTAAACCATAACATACTTGATGGTTCTGAAACTGTAATCAGTTGCGCTTCTTGCACTACCAACTGTTTGGCTCCTATGGCTAAGGTATTGAACGATAGCTTCGGTATTGTTACAGGTTTAATGCTGACTGTTCATGCTTATACCAACGACCAGAACACTCTTGATGCACCACATCCTAAGGGCGACCTTCGCCGTGCACGTGCTGCTGCCGAAAATATAGTACCAAACTCTACAGGTGCTGCTAAGGCTATTGGCCTGGTATTACCAGAGTTGAAGGGTAAATTAGATGGTTCTGCACAGCGTGTACCTACAGTTACAGGTTCATTAACTGAGTTAACTGTTATCCTTGAAAAGAAAACAACTGTTGACGAAATCAATGCTGCTATGGAAGCTGCTGCAAACGATAGTTTCGGTTATAATGTTGACGAAATAGTAAGCAGTGATATCATCGGTACACGTTTCGGTTCATTGTTCGATGCTACTCAGACAAGGGTTATGACCGTTGGCGATACCCAAATGGTTAAGACTGTAAGCTGGTACGATAACGAAATGAGCTATGTAAGCCAGTTAGTACGTACAGTACACTATTTTGCTGGCTTGATTAAATAATTTAGTTAAAAATAAAAAAGGGTCACAAATATTTATTATTTGTGACCCTTTTTTATTTTGGGGTAAATCATTGATTCATTTCTATTAACAGGGCAAATGGTATTCTATCTTATGATTTTATCAAATGCCATCTTAGCAATTCCAATACTACATGGGTAGTATCCCTATAAGACCGTCCATCGATCTTTATTATACCATCGGCAGTATTAAAATATATTTTCGAGTAGGTTTTATTTACTGTATCTGAATTACACACAGCCACTGTATCGAACACATTGTAATTCATGGTCAAACTAGGGATAATCTTTTTTACTTTATTAAGTGAATCATTTAGTTTAGCTACTACAAAAGGGTAAGGCATTGGCCCAAAATTAGCAGTTGTAGTTTGCGGTAAATACCAGATTCTACCTACAGAAATAATGTTTTTTTGTATTTTAAGATACCAAAATGAAGAGTCCTCAAGGTTAGGATTTTTATGCTTTTGCAATATCGTTACATCTATCTCTTCATATGTGTTCCCTGAGTTATCAATTAATCCATTGAGTAAATGTTGGTTTATAAGAACGAAACTATCCAATGCCCCACTTACCGAATCCTTATATACCCAATAAGTACCAGGTTGGTAGCTAAAAGCTGCCTTAAGTCTATTTTCAACCGGATAGTTTGTTGGTTTTTTAGTACAACTGGCAATAATTAACGCCAGGAAAATAATCCAATTGATTCTCTTCATTTTAGATCTTAAAGGTTTTAAGTAAGTCTTATAATCTTATTGTTTATAGTTTCATCTTGAATGAAATTTTTACCTTATTAAATGCCACCTCTGCAATTCCCATATTTTATAGCCGCTTCCCATGGTGGAACGTCCGTTAATTTTTATGATTCCTGCATCAGCATTGATTTGGTTTGTTGCAAATATCGGACTCGATTTATATGAATTACAAACTGCTAAATTACTAAATGTATTCCCCTATATAGCGTAATTAGGAATTATTGTTGCCAACTTATTATTGTCATCAATCTTGTTTTTTTCTACAAACGGGTATTGGATTGAGCCAAATAAATAGTAGTACAATTTAGGTAATAAACGCAAATTCAATAAATATATTACCCATCAGTTTTTTATTGTTCCAACATCAGCAAAATATTTCCCTCACCTTATTTTTCCACTTAACTCCTATCTTTGCATTATCAAATAATATTCAGACCACGTGAAGAAACTAAAGTTTTTATTTTTACCATTTCTCCTACTTAGTACCACCCTATCTATCAATTCGAACGCACAGGAAAACAAAACAAAAAAACACCATAAAGGCTCCCTATATTTTAGTTGGGGCTATAATGCCGAATGGTATACCAAGTCGAGTGTACATGTGGTTCAACCATCTTTAGGTAATGATTATGAATTGGTGCATGTAAAAGCCCATGACCATAAGGGATGGGATGATGGAGTATTCGATCAGGAGTTGTCAATACCACAGTATAACTACAGGTTGGGCTATTATTTTAATGAAAAACAGGATATGGGCATTGAAATCAATTTCGACCATACCAAATACCTCATTACAGATAATCAGATGGTGCAGGTGAATGGCACCTATAATCACTACAAGACCAGTGAGGCAGTATTGTTTTCAGAGAAGAACGGCTTTTTTTATTACCTCAATAATGGAGCTAACTTCCTCTTATTCAACTTTGTAAAACGATATTGCATTTATAATACTTTAGACCATAAACTAGCTATTGACTTTGTAGGTAAAGCAGGTATTGGCCCCGTAATCCCACATGTGCAAAATATGTTTTTCGGAAAAGCGAACCAACAGCAATTCCAATATGGTGGCTGGAATACAGGCTTGGAAACTGCGTTAAGGGTTACTGTAATGCGTTATGCTTTCTTAGAGTTTTCACAGAAAATAGATTATGCCCGATATAGTAATTTAAAGGTTTATGAAGGCACTGCCTCCCAAAATTTTGGCACCTATGAACTAATATTAAGTGCCGGGGTCATTTTTCCAACCACAAAGCATCATCCATATTTTACTAATACCACTAACAATACACCAAGCACTATTCCTCAATAAATAAAAACATATTGTTATTGCCTCCTGAATAATTCTAACTATTTCAGGAGGCATTTTTGTTTCTGGTCCTTTAATAAAACAGAATTACCGGAATTACTATAAAATCCATATCTTAGTACGAAAATCAATACTTCATGAAGCGTATTTACTTGCTATTTATTGCATTGCTGTCAGGGTTTGTTGCCGCCCGGGCTCAATCTACCGAGGATTATACTGTTGAGGTTTCGGCTACGGTATCAGAATCTCCCGTTCAGATAACCCTTAACTGGAAATTATTGACCGTAGATGCACCAACTTACCAGATTTTTAAAAAATCGGCCACAGCCACTGCCTGGGGTTCGGCGATAGCCACCCTGCCTTCAACAGTAGGCTCTTTTATCGACACCAATGTAATTATTGATTCAGCCTACGAGTACTTTATTTATGCAAGTGGTGTAGTTTCAGGTTCTTCATTAATCTCCACCGGTTATTGTTATGCTGGCATACGCAGGCCTGCAATTCACAACAGGGGTATTATGCTTGTATTAGTAGATAGCACTTTCCTTGATTCCTGTTCGGCCGGTATCAATACCGTGATGCAGGATTTGAGTGGTGATGGCTGGCAACTGATAAGGCATGATTTTGGCCGAACAGCTACCGATGTTACCATTAAGGCAGCAATTACTGCCGACTATACTGCCCATGCCAATGTAAATGCAGCTTTAATCCTTGGCCACCTTGCTGTTCCATACAGTGGTGGTTTCGATAACGTATCGAACCCACCTGATGGCCACGTTCCCCAACATGATGGTGCATGGCCTGCAGATATTTACTATTCATGTATCACCACTGGGTGGACCGATGTAAGTGTAAATAATAGCCTGGCTAGTTTTTCTGCCAACTGGAATATTCCAGGTGATGGCAAATGGGACCAGATTTATATTCCTACGCCCGCAAAAATCCAAATAGGCAGGGTTGATTTTTATAATATGCCTGCTTTTGGCACCACAGAAGTTACCATGATGAATAGCTATCTGAACCGTGACCATATTTACAAAATGGACTCCTTATATATGCGACACAGGGCAGTATTGCACGATGATTTCGGGGCATTTAGTGGTGAAGCCTTTGCAGCCAACGCATGGAGGAATTTCGCACCATTATTAACCAAAGATAGTACTACAGTAGTGCCGGCAAATACCATAATAACCACCCTGCAAGGGGCTACTTACCAATGGGCTTATGGCTGTGGTGGTGGAAGTTTCACCAGCGCCGGTGGCATTGGTAATACTTCCGACTGGGCTACAGGGCCTGTAAACGGCATCTTTAATATGTTCTTTGGTTCTTATTTTGCCGATTGGAACGTGCAAAACAGCTTCCTTCGTGCGCCTTTATGTGCTTCTACTCCGGCATTGACCAATTGCTGGGCGGGTAGGCCAAACTGGTTCTTCCACCATATGGCATTGGGTTATAATATTGGTTTTTCGGCATTACTATCCCAGAATAATGGAGGTTCATTGTACCAACCAGGTGGTTATGGTAACCAGTTTATACATGTAGCTTTAATGGGTGACCCTTCATTAAGAACCGATTATGTTCAACCTGTTTCAAACCTTACGGTAACCCCAGTATTACATGATGGAGCTAACCTAAATTGGACAGCGTCGGCTGACACCAATGTTATAGGGTATTATGTTTACCGTGCAGATAGTGCCTACGGTTATTTTGCCCGACTGAACACTACTATGCTACCTGCAACTACATTAACTTTCCATGATACTACTGGCCATTTTGGATTGAAGTACTATATGGTACGCCCCGTAAAATTACAAGCTACCCCATCTGGCCGATATTACAATTTGGGCATTGGCGTTACAGATACAGCTTATGTTACCTATTCTGTTTTATCAGTTGCCAGCAATACCCCATCAGTTCAATTGAATGTATTTCCTAACCCTGCCAGCAATTATATTGATGTAACTATCAACACAGGCCAAGCAGTAAATGCCAATATTTATATAACCACTATTACAGGTGAACGTTTATTACCAGTAGTAAAAGAGCTCAATCAAGGTTCAAACGAATACCGACTGAATATTGGGTCGCTTAGCCCTGGTATTTATTCTGTAGTTGTAGAATATGGGGATAAGAAGGAAGTCAAGAAATGGATTAAAATGTAGATAACAGCAATCAGCAGTTTAACCAGGGAATTGTCTGATTATCTTATCATAAATCAAT
>CANGSR010000295.1 GCA_947456055.1 Chitinophagaceae bacterium | reverse complement strand
TTTACCAATACATCACGACCCATAAGGTAATTTTCAGTTTGGATATCTATTAATGATTGGGATTTTGAAACCAAAGCTTCTTGCTGGATTATGGCACCAGTATCCAAATGCTCATCAATAATGTGGCAGGTGACTCCTATTTTTTCTTTAATACCGTAAAACATACACCAAAAAGTAGAATCAATACCTCTGATTTCAGGTGCTATGCCATGGTGCACATTAATAGTGGCAATCCCTGCTTTGGTGAAAATATTGTTCCTGAGTATTCCTGCCCCAGCCTGCAAAATTATGTCAGGCTTATTTTTTAAGAGGAATGCATCGCTTTTAGCATCATTTACCAGGGATACATATTCTGTTTCAAGGTTGAATTTGCTAATAGGTTGCCCATAATGTTGTAGTTTTTCATGGAGCTTTAATAAATCTCTTTGATAATCATACCGCCCGTCATCTGACCGTAACTCACTATAAACTCTTTTTAGTTTGTCCTTTAGGGTTAATGCCTTTTCTTCACGGTTCACTACCAGAAAGCTATAATTATGCTTTGGCCGCTCATTAATGAGATGGGTGATATTGATGAGATTGGTAATAGACTGGACCGAAGATGTATAAATGCAAATATTCATGCTAATGAACCGTTTTGTGCAAAATTTGGTTGGCATTCCCCATATAAGGATACAAACCAAAACGGTCATAAACATAATCATTTATTCCGTCATCCGAAAAATGATATTTTACTAAGAACTGCTTATTGAAGCCGAGCTTGTATAAGTCTTCATTGAGTTGCACTGTGTAGGACCCATCGGGAAAGCCTATTGAGGTTACCTCTTTCTGAATGATGTTCTCCAAGTAGCTTTTCGATTTCATAACCTCGGCTATAGCATCTTCATGGGGCATTGAGCCCAAATTATTATGGTAAAAACCATGGGACCCAATTGTGATATTTTTACTCCTGCTGGTAAGCGCTATTTCGTCATCATTCATTAACTGCCAGTAGTCGCTAATATTATTCAGCTTTGTGAAATCATGAATTGCTAATAATTGCTCTATTATATCAGACTTCTCTTGGTAACCAGAGGTTGGCCTGTTTTTTATAAAGTTCTTTAGGGAAATATTGGTTACTGGGTCAACAAATTTTTTGTTGTACAAAATAAATTCAGAGCCAGCCAGCTGAACCTTGCTCTTTTCTTTTGCTAAGGTGGCTACAATATCTAGCGTGTCAGCCCAAAGGATTTTACGTTCCATACTACCTATACCTGTTACAAAGTAGTAGGCATGTACATCATGTTTTTCCAAAATAGGCAGCGCATATTTTAGATTATTTAAATACCCATCGTCAAATGTGATGACTGTATTCAATTGGGTATCAGAAAACCTGCCATTAACCAAATCGTCATGAGTAAGGATATTGGTATGCTTTTTATAGAGGGCTATCTGCTCTTCGAAATTGGCAGCACTGAAGAAACGTGGATTGAAATCTATATTCTGTTCCAGGTCTACACCGTGATACATTACTGTAATAAATTTCTTTTTCCCCAGTTTATCGAAATAGCCGTTTTCGATTAGTTTATTAGAAATTATTTTTTTTATAATTTGAATTGTATTAGGCATTGGCTTTTTAGAGTGGATTTTTAAATCAATTTAAATAGCGCCTAAAGATGGGGGGGACTTTCGACATTACCACAATGATAGTCGATTTTTGGTTATT
The DNA here is from genome assembly GCA_947456055.1 of Chitinophagaceae bacterium. GTDB lineage: Bacteria > Bacteroidota > Bacteroidia > Chitinophagales > Chitinophagaceae > Nemorincola. The sequence continues at coordinate 4,877 of CANGSR010000295.1, read as the reverse complement.
TAGAGCAAAATTATTCTCTTTAACAAAAAAAAGTAATCAGACCCAATGGATTTGATTACCTTTTAATGCTTATTTGATAACTATTGTGCCTTAAGATTAAATTCCCTGCTTGAATTAGTCATTGGGCCGGTAGCAGGTTTGCCATTTTTGTCCACGAGGGTTAGTGTAACCTTACATTTACCAGTTCCCAGATTCTTAATAAAATTTGGTTCCCATTTGGCCATAGTTGTGGTAATGGTTTGTGATGGCTTGTTTAGGTTGCTTACCTCGGCTTTTACCTTGTAGCCCTTATTTGATAGTGAGCAATTCCAAACATAATAATCGAGTAATACATTGGTAGTGTCCTTACCCATATAGTCACCCTTAGGGCGGCTATAGAATACCATAGGTGTCTTAGGGTTGGCCAATTTCTTAAGATTGCCTTTTTCATCAACTTTAAAATGGTACACTACTGCTGCACCTTTGCTCTTAATCGACTCATGGTAAGACCTTGAAAGGAAAGCCATGAGATAGTGTTCCTTACCATCATTTGGTAAAACAACATCATTTTTAGGCTCATAAAGTGCCTTATAAGGTTGGTTGTCTAATATAAAATGTATGTGCTGGCCCTTATCTGAATTGTTACAATTTTTAGAGCCATTATCGGCAGTTTGCAATTTTAGCTCATAGTTTTTTAGGGTAAAATTGAAAGTTACTTTGGTTGAGTCCTTTCCATTCTTTTCTCCCACCGCTGCAACTTCAATACTTGCATTAGGAAATTCTGGAGATGGACTTACCGGAGAAACCGAAACAGGTGGTGTAGAACCTGTTCTAACCGAATCATTAGCAGGAGCTAACTCATTAATGTTATTACTAATACTCCAGGAGCTTAAACCCACGATGCCTAAAGTAGCTATCGCTATTACTTTTGTTATTTTCATTATTGAAATGTTTAATCAAATTTAGTGCAAAATACCGGATTTTTCAGAAGACAAGTGTTACACAATTATCAACAAGATTTACAACCTCGCTATTAATTGCAATACATCAATGGCAGTATTTTATGAAAGTGTACTGGTTTATCGAAAAAAGAAGGGTTATTAATGTTCTTTGCCATTAAATCCTTAACAGATTTTGAATTAGGTAATGTTCTCATAGTGGTGTCATTTACCATCCTTAGGGTCATATCCCATCCTTTCGGGTCTAAATAATCTACTTTTAAGAAGAAGTAACCTTCAAAAATAGGCTGGGTTTCAAAATACGCCACATTCAGAAATAATGAGGTGTCTACCTTCGAAAAGAACCCATTGCAGTTTTCAAACCTGCGGTTAGAGCCTCCTTTATTCATATAAGTGAGTGCATAGATATTATCTGATTTTCGCTCAATTACAAAAAAATTATGCACATCAGTATCTTCCTTCATTTTCCAGATACCTATCAGGTTTTTGTTTACAGCCAACTTTGGTTTTTCATCAATGGCATAAGGTGCTACATTTTTGCAGCTAAAAAGTGTGGTGGCTATAATAATTGCCAGCATTGCCAAAAAGGATAATCGCATAGTTGTATTTTGTGTTATAAGTAAAGGTAAAAGAAAATTAATAAGTATTCTAATTCCTTATCCTCCATTTTTTCAGAAAATTTTAAGTATTATCTCTTCGCTTTAAGACTTTAGAACGGTTACTTTTGTGATATAAACTATTCAGATGCCCGGATACGAATTATTTGGTGCGCAGGAGCGCAAAGAAGTTAATGATGTGCTGGAAACAGGCATCCTCATGCGCTATGGCTTTGATGGCCCCCGCAAAGGAATATGGAAGGCCAAGGAGTTGGAACAGGAATTGTGTAAAACCTTCAATGTAGGTCATGCCCAGTTGGTAAGTAGTGGTACTGCTGCCCTCACAACGGCTATGGCTGCCCTGGGTATTGGGGCTGGTGACGAAATCATTATGCCTACTTTCACATTCGTGGCTAGTTTCGAGGCTGTTCTTTCTGTAGGTGCCATTCCGGTATTGGTAGATATTGACGAGACTCTTACCCTTAGCCCTTCGGCTGTTGAAGCAGCTATCACCAAACGTACTAAGGCTGTGATGCCGGTGCATATGTGTGGCAGTATGGCCCAGATGGATGAGTTGAAGGCAATATGTGCTACCCATAAATTATTATTATTAGAAGATGCCTGCCAGGCTATAGGGGCTACTTACAAAGGCAAGAGTGTGGGTACAATAGGCAATGCCGGTACTTTTAGCTTCGACTTTGTGAAAATCATTACCTGTGCCGAGGGTGGTGCAGTAATCACCAATGATGAAGAGGTATACCGTAAATGTGACCAGTTTAGCGACCATGGCCACGATCATATGGGACGTGACCGTGGTGCAGATCTGCATCCATATTTGGGTTACAATTATCGTATATCAGAACTTCATGCGGCAGTAGGTTTGGCGCAGGTTAGGAGGATTGAAGAATTCCTCACAATACAGAAGCATAACCACAGTATTATTTATAATTCTTTAAAGAATGTTGAAGGATTGACGTTCAGGCAAATCCCTGACCCGGCGGGTGATGCAGGTTCATTCCTGTCTTTCTTCCTTCCTACAGAAGAAATGACCCGTGAGGCTGTGGCTGGTTTTGCGGCTGAAGGGATTGGTGGTAATTTTTATTGGTACGACAATAATTGGCATTATATCCGCAAATGGCAGCACCTGCAAAATAGCAGCATGATGAACCATATGTATGATGACCAGAAAAAGATGGTAATGCACTATACTAATCAGGCTTTCCCGGTAAGTGATGCTATAATGAGCCGTTGTATCTCATCATCCATCAGCCTAGTTTGGACAGAAGAGCAAGCCAAGGAGCGTGGTGATAAAATGGCGGCCATAATCAGCAAAGTGATTGCCGCTCATACTATAACAGTATAAATACTTCGATTTCATTTGCCGTAAGGCATGTGAAATCGAATAAATCTATCAACTAAATACTAATTACTTTAATCTTTCGACTTTATACTTTCTACTTTCGACTAACTACTATCTACTGAATAAAATGACTACGGCTGAGATACTTAAAAAAGTAAGAAGAATAGAAATTAAAACAAAGGGTCTTAGTAACCACATATTTGCGGGTGAGTATCATTCCACCTTCAAAGGTCGGGGTATGTCCTTTTCTGAGGTGAGGGAATATACACCGGGCGATGATGTGAAGTTTATAGATTGGAACGTAACTGCCAGATTTTCACACCCATTCGTGAAGGTATTTGAAGAGGAGCGGGAATTGATAGTAATGTTGTTGGTAGATATAAGCGGCAGTTCCCTATTTGGTACCCAAAAGCAGTTGAAGCGTGATTTGATTACCGAATTAGGTGCTGTGCTTTCTTTTTCTGCTACTACCAATAATGATAAGGTAGGGGTTATCTTCTTTAGCGATAAGGTGGAGAAATACATACCCCCTAAAAAAGGTAAAAGCCATATCCTTAGGATTATTCGTGAATTAATTGCTTTAGAGCCGCAGCATTCAGGTAAGACCGATGTTAGGGTAGCACTTGAATTCCTGAATAATGTATTGAAGAAGAGGACCATCACTTTTGTGCTGAGCGATTTTGTTAGTCCGCCATATGATAATGCGTTACAGTTAGCTGCCCGTAAGCACGATCTGGTAGGTATTCATGTGTATGACAAGTATGATAAAGAAATGCCTCCTGCCGGGCTTGTTCAGGTATTAGATGCAGAAACAGGTCAGATGTTTTGGTTGGATACGGATAGTACAGCCGTAAGAAAGCAATATGCAGGTGCTTATGAGGAGAATAATAAGTATTGTGTGCAGTCATTCAGAAAGAGTGGTGCAGGTTTATTGCATGTAAGCACAGACCAGGATTATGTAAAAGTGCTCCAGACTTACTTCAAAGGCCGGTAGTGTTTGGAGGATTTCAATAAGTGTTTAACGATTAAAAATTGTAGATTTAAGGTTAACGAGTCAGATATTATGAACAAATTGCCTTTATTAAATAGATTTAGGGAAATATCATTGATGGTTGTCTCCATTGGAAAGAACAGTTTTTCAACCCTGGTATTGGGGGCATTATTGATGTTTGCTACATTGCCATCTCATGCTCAGGGTGATGCTAAAACCCGCACCCAGCTTGATGTAAAACAAATAATGGTCGGCGACCAGGCCCGTTTGTTTATTGAAATACAGAATAATCCAGCAACTGGTAAGGTGCAATGGCCTGTAGTGCCGGATACTTTTAATAATCTGGAAGTAGTAGAAAGGGGAAAGATTGATACCACGAAAGAAGGTGATTTAGTAAGATACCGCCAGCGACTCAATATTACGGGTTTCGATAGTGGGGTTTTCAAAATACCAGCATTTGCGTTTTCTGTTACTCCAAATTCAGGTAATCCTTATATAGTATTGAGTGATTCATTTGCACTTACAGTTCAAACTGTGGCTGTAGATACCACCAAAGGATTCAAAGGTATAAAGGGCATTATGTATGTAAAAAGTACGTGGAAAGATTATTTGTTGTATTTCTTAGGTGCTGTAGTTATTTTAGGTATACTAATTTTTGTAGTCATCTATTTTTTGAAAAACAAAAAGATATTGGCTCCAAAACCATTGGGACCTCAGGAGTCATTACAGGATAAAACGCTACGATTACTTGCAGAATTGGATGCAAAATCATTGTGGCAGAAAAAGCAGGTGAAGGAATACTATATCCAGCTTACCGATATTGTGCGTGATTATATAGAGCAGCGTTTCCGCACTCCGGCCATGGAATTGACTACAGATGAATTACTCCATCAGGTTCAGAGTCATAAGGATTTAATTACTTATTATTCTATCTTATCTGATATCTTACATACTGCTGATCTTGCCAAATTCGCAAAAGCAGAACCCCTGCC
>CANGSR010000294.1 GCA_947456055.1 Chitinophagaceae bacterium | reverse complement strand
TTCAGCTGTTGATCTTTGAATACCAGTCGCAGACTGGGTTATTTAGTAGACACGAGTGATCCTATCGGAACACTCGCGCCAGTGGGAGTTTGTACAAATATTGGGCTGTTATTTTACTTTCAGCTGTTGTTCTTTGAATACCAGTCGCAGACTGGGTTATTTTGTAGACACGAGTGATCCTATCGGAACACTCGTGCCAGTGGGGCTTGTTTATAAAACGGGTGTATTTTGCTTAATCCAACATAAGGAATTTTGACCATTTTTCCAATACTCCAAAGTCGTATAATGTTGATTATTTCATAACCATAATCAATGTTATTACCACAAAACAGGGCTTAATTTGCACTAAAATACGCAACATGAAATACAATTATTTTGGGAATACAGGCATGGTGGTGTCTGAATTGTGCTTTGGCACAATGACCTTTGGCGGTGAGGGCTATTGGAAAGCAATTGGTGCCCTAGGGCAGGATGATGCAACCGCACTGATAAAATGTGCTATAGACGGTGGAATTAACTTTATTGATACCGCCAATATTTACTCCTATGGTGAGTCGGAAAAATTACTAGGTAAGGCAATTAAAGACCTGGGAATCAAGCGCAATGAATTGGTAATTGCCACCAAAGTAAGAGGTAGGATGGGAGCTGGTCAAAACAATGTTGGCTTATCCCGTTACCACATTATGCAATCAATAGACGAGAGCCTGGAAAGGTTACAAATGGACCATGTAGATGTTTTGTATGTGCATGGTGTTGACCCATTTACCCCTGTGGAGCAAACTATGCATGCACTGCATGATGTGGTAGCTGCCGGAAAAGTAAGGTATATATCTGTTTGTAATTGGCCTGCCTGGATGGTGATGAAGGCCCATGGAATAGCCGCCCAAAATGGCTGGAATAAATTTGAGGGCCTTCAGTATTTCTACTCAATAGCCGGTAGGGATATTGAAAGGGAAATAGTACCAATGGCATTAGACCAAAAAATGGCCATTATGCCATGGAGCCCTCTTGCAGGTGGGTTTATGTCGGGAAAATATACCCGAGACAACCAAAAGTCGGGTGGCAGAAGAGATAATTTCGACTTTCCACCAATAGACAAGCCTAAGGCTTTTGACATCATAGATGTATTGGAAGTAGTGGCAAAGAACCATGAGGTATCTGTAGCACAAATTGCTTTGGCATGGGTAAGACATCAGGCAGGTATTACGAGTACTATTATTGGCGCAAAGACTATTGAACAACTAAATGATAATATTCAGTCTGTGAGCATCGCCTTAAGTGCTGATGAACTAAAAATGCTGGATGCTGTAAGTGCATTGAATAAAGAATACCCAGGATGGATGGTAGAAAGGCAGAGTGGGGATAGGGTGCTTAATTCCTAATGGTTAATTGTAAATGGTTAATGATTATTGGGGGAGCTGGTTCAGTTCCCCTTTTAATATTCTGGTTGGTCTTTCATTAGGAGGATAAAGTTTGAATTAGAATTGATTGATTCATTATCTGTAATCGTGGAGGGTAGTAGGGTATACTTACAACCTGCACTAAAATGAGTTTTGTAAAGTTGGGAAAGGGTAGTTGAATCCTTAACATAGGTATATTGTGCCCTATAAGGTAATAGGGTTGGCCGTGCTTGCCAATCGTAACAATTTTGGCAAATCATAGATATATTGGCTATTTTATTATGACGCTTTTTACCAAGCCTGTAACAGAGCGATCTATGTATAGAATAGGCAGATTTGCCATGATTCAACCCGCTGAATATGATGTACTTAGTAATGCCTTCCTCTTTGGTTTGTTCAGTAACGTTTTCAAACATTGTTTTGTCCCGAATAGCGAAATTATTGTAGGTATCCTTATTGGTTAGAATGCTTTTGACTGTTTTGAAATTGGCTCCATAAAACTCTTTGAAGGTGTTTTCGTGGGTTGAAAACGAAGTTCTCAAATGTTCATAAATTTCATTTTGCGTCTTAAAAACATCAGAATGGAGTTGGGGCTTGCTGCCGATATTTACAGTATCCATATAGGTAATTATTGAGTCTAATTCAGTGGGTGGGGTATGGTATTTAGGCTTGAGTATTTTTAAGACCTTTAAAAACTCTATCCGTTCAAAATCCATTCCATGGATTCTGATTTTATCTTTCAGGGTTTTATTGTATTCAAATAGGTTTTGCCACATTAGTTTGTTGGGTAGTTTATCACCATAAAGTATCGATGGATTGTACATAAGGGTAGTATCTCCAGTAGCAAGATATTGGTTATATAACCAGGCTGCTCCTAGTCCGGCTTCAATAAATACATCCCTTATGCCATATGTTTTGTTTAGGTACTTTATCAGCGATAACTTTATTTCGGGGACACCATATACTCCATGAAACTCACCCAGAAAGAAGATATAATACTCTGAGAAATCAATATCGGTTGTCAGTTCCAACTTCCCAATTCCGGTTTCCTTAAAACAACCTTTTTCCTGGGCAAAAGCTTGGAGGTTGCACAATATCAGTATTATTATCAGTAGATTTTTGGGGAATCGGGGCATAGTTTAGATTTACAAAACTAGAAATTATCGAAATGGTTAGACCCTGTGAACTGCCAAAAAGATTCATTTATTGGCTCGGGCATTTTAGAATGGTCTATTTCATATTTTAGTAGGTCTACTCTCCAATGAAAAGTTTCCAACGCCGAATATTCGGTTTTAAGATGCAACCAGGCATTCGTCCAGTATAGATTTTTGAGTAGGGATTCGAATTTTGCTTTGAGTCCAAGCCAATCATATTCTACAGATTTTAGATTGGCACCAAAATGGATGATACGCCCAGAATATTCTAGATTGGGGCTTGCAATACCTTGGTTTTTGCTAATTGAGAACATTTCCCTGGATATTGGAGGCCAGGTATCGTTTACGGGCAATGAGTTGAGGACCTGTTCATTATGCACCCGAACCTGATTACTTATTGGATTTTGCCAAAAATCCATCTCTTCTATGCAACCATATAGTGTAGTTCTCATGCCCATATAGCAAATATAATGGGTTGGATTGTTTCTAATTGGATTTTTAATTGCAAGGTTATATTATTGATTTTTCGCCAATCAGGAGATTAGCGGCCACTGCGACGTAGACAGAGTCAACGCCGAACGACGAGGGGGTATTGAATGAAAAATGGTGTTGAAAACCAACTAGGGTATCAACACCATTTTTATATATCCCCCAAAAGGGAGCGCAATAATTATTTTATGCCCAATTTTTCACGCAGGTGTGACAGCATTTCGATGGTCATGCTATCGAGGTCGAAATTGTTTTTCCAGCCCCAATCGGCACGGGCTGCGCTGTCGTCAATGCTTTTTGGCCATCCATCTGCAATTGCCTGTCTGAAGTCCGGATTATAATCAATCTTAAAATCAGGTATGTGTTTTTGGATAGAGGCTGCTATTTCCTTTGGTGAAAAACTCATAGCAGACAGGTTATAAGCCATCCTGGTTTTTAGTTTATCAACTGGGGCCTCCATAAGCTCGATGGTGCCACGGATGGCATCATCCATATACATCATAGGCAAGTAACTATTTTCCGACAAGAAGCAGGTATAGTGCTTATTCTTCAAAGCTTCGATATAGATATCAATAGCATAATCGGTAGTGCCGCCACCTGGTTCAGATTTCCAGCTTATCAGTCCGGGATAGCGCAGGCTACGCACATCAAGTCCCCAACGCTGGTTATAATATTGGCACCACAACTCGCCTGCATATTTGCTCACGCCATATACTGTCCTAGGTTCTATCACAGTTTTTTGTGGGGTGAGGTCATGCGGGGTTGTAGGACCAAATACAGCAATAGAACTAGGCCAATAAATCTTATTTAGTTTCTCCTGGACGCCTAATTCCAGAGTCTGGAGTAGGCTGGTCATATTAATGTCCCAGGCTTTTTTAGGTGCTTTTTCGCCAGTGGCAGAAAGCAGGGCAGCAAGTAAGTAGATTTGGGTAATCTTTTCTTTCTTTACAATTTCAAGGGTGGCATCGCCATCCATCACATCAAGTATATAGTAGGGCCCATTATCTTTCAATAATGGGTGTGCAGGTTTTATATCAGTAGCTACAACATTATCATTTCCGTAAGCCTTACGCAATGCAAGGGTAAGTTCTACTCCTATCTGCCCTCCGGCACCTATGATGAGAATTTTTTCCATTTTTTGATAAAGAAATTAAGATTAATAAATAGCCCTCATGCAATATTCATTTGCACTAAGGTATTAATTGTTTTGGTTAGCCTTAATAAGCTGGATGAAATTATCAAATAAATACCTGGAATCGTGTGGACCTGGTGTAGCCTCGGGATGGTATTGTACAGAGAATGCAGGCTTATTTTTCATCCTGATTCCTTCTATCGAACCATCGTTTAGGTTAAGGTGGGTAATTTCAAGATTCTCATTGCCATTAATGCCATCTGGACTAACACCGAAACCATGATTCTGGGTAGTGATTTCGCATTTGCCTGTAATCAGGTTTTTAACCGGGTGGTTAAGTCCACGGTGGCCATGGTGCATTTTAAAGGTGCTGACACCATTAGCCAGGGCTAATAATTGCTGGCCCAAACAAATACCGAACAATGGTTTATTGCTATTCAGGATGTCCTTTACGGTATCAACTGCATAACTCATAGATGCTGGGTCACCAGGGCCATTAGAAATAAAATAGCCATGCGGTTGAAACTCTTCGAGTGTAGCTAAACTGGTTTTAGCCGGGAACACTTTTAGGTAGGCACCCCTGTCAGATAGGTTTTTCAGAATAGCTATTTTAACTCCAAAATCAAGTACTGCAATCCTTATTGCCGCATCAGGATTGCCAACTGTATATGCTTCTTTGGTTGAAACAGTAGATGACAATTCAAGCCCCGACATATCAGGTACATTTTCCAATGCAGCCTGCAGGCTTGCCTTATCGGTCAACTCGCTGGAAATAATGCAGTTCATGGCACCCTTGCTCCTGATATGCTGAACCAGGGCACGAGTATCCACATCATAAATACCTACAAGCTTGTTCTTAACCAAATAAGAATCAAGGCTATCATTAGCCACCATACGGGAATAGCGGTAGGAGATATTTTTACATATAAGACCACTGATTTTGATGGAATCACTTTCCACATCATCGTCCTTGGTGCCATAGTTGCCGGTATAGGCATTATTCATTATCAGTACCTGTCCGGTATAAGATGGGTCGGTAAAAACCTCTTGATAGCCGGTCATGCCGGTATTGAAGCAAATTTCACCTCCTGTAGTACCCTTACTGCCAAAAGATTTACCCTGAAACAGTGTGCCATCCTCAAGTAATAGGTAAGCAGGAGAAATTGTGTGTGTAGAAGCCATTTAGAAAAAACAAATTGGGCAAAGGTAAGTTTTTTTCCTTTAAAATAGTCTATAGTAGAAAGTAGTAAGTAGAAAGATGATTCTTTAGAAGTAGAAAGTATAAAGTAGAAAGTAGAAAGACGTTTCTTTAGAAGTAGAAAGTAGAAAGTAAAAAGTAGAAAGTAGAAAGTAGAAAGTAGAAAGTAAAAAGACGTTTCTTTAGAAGTAGAAAGTAGAAAGACGTTTCTGTAGAAAGTAGAAAGATATTGCCGGATGTGTGGGTAGTGAGTATTTGTATCTATGAAATGGGAAATCAATTTACTAGTAAGCTAAATGATAACCCTTGATTGTCTTTCTACTTTATGCTTACTACTTTAGACTTTGATTTATGATGAAAATCATTTGTTGGGATATAAGCCTATTGTAACTTTGTATAACACTAACCAAACAAAATAAATTTTATGGAAACCAATATTAATAATTTAGAAGAAAAGGTGCTGGAAACGCAACCAGGGCTTGTAGACCAGGTTGAAAATAATATTGAAGAAGAAAACAATAATGAGCACCCAAAAAAAGATCATCATTTTTCAGCACTTTATGCTGCTAGTCATATCCACCATGCTGTAGGGCATGTAATGCCGGAACACAGGAGTAGGAATTTTTAGTTTTATATTATTTAGAGGTTCAGGTTTTTGGACAATGGAATGGGGTAGTGTTTGCCTTGTTCTTTTGTCCTTATTTGTTGGCAATTGCTGGAATTAGCTATTTATGGTCTTTTCGAATTCTGTTATGAATTCTTTGAAATAGGCGCATTTTTTAATAATTATATCAAATTGGAGTGTCTTGAATAAATCGGGGCAATGGGAAACATGATATTTCTTGCCCTTTGAAGTTTTCAGTACCAATAAACCCTTTGGGTCTTTGACATGCATTACATCACCCTTAAAATTGATGTCTGATTTATAATAGTTGTTGCATGTTTCAATGTCGGCAATTATTAATGCTTCTAATTCGTATATGTTGAGTAGAAGAATATTACTTTCACATTTCAAACCCTTTCTTATTTTATAATAACGTTCTTGTTTTGCCCTAATTAATTCAGCTTCATTTTTTGTAGCATCAGCATCCATTATTACGACAACATGGTCAGGAGTTTTACTTTTGATTTCAAAATTATAGCTGCGAATAGCATTATCAGTAAACATTTGACATCCCCTTATGTTTTGGGAAATTGTCATGAAGCTGAAACCTGTAGCGTATTT
>CANGSR010000293.1 GCA_947456055.1 Chitinophagaceae bacterium | reverse complement strand
CAGGTATTTGTTCCTAATTCATTTACGCCAAATGGTGATGGGGAGAACGATGTTTTCTATCCACGTGGTAAGGGAATCTCAATAATTAAATCATTCAGGATATACAACAGGTGGGGTGAATTATTATTTGAGAAAAGTGGATTTAATTTGAATGATGCTACATATGGCTGGAATGGAATGTATCAGAATGACACCCCTAAACCAGATGTTTATGTATATGTAATTGATGCTATTTGTGAAACTGGAGACCCTGTATTTTTGAAAGGGGATGTTACCATCATCAGGTAAGATTATTAATTAAAAGTAATAAATTGACCGGTTTAATTAACTAAATGACTATACTGAAGATGGGGCTAAAAGAAAGCCAATTTTCATATTAAGTATTAACTAGTGTAAATGACTGATAGTGAATAAGTAACAACTTGAAAGGATGAGTCTATTGTTTAAAGCTAATTTGAATTATTGATATTTGAAATCCGGATAATAAGTAGTTTTTTTTCGTCAAAATCTGTCAGATTTGATGAAATATAATTATCTTTAACGTCCTTATAAATTTCCCTAAAATAGGTTAAGATTTTATGAAATTATATACCCGCATACTTCTGTTAATTTGTTGCTCCTTCTGCTCAATAATCGGGGCAGAAGCGCAATTAGTTGCAAATTTTACTGCTTCACCCACTTCGGGATGTGCGCCTTTAGTAGTCAATTTCCATAATACCACTACCCCAACATCGGGTACTACTTATGATTGGGATTTAAATAATGGTAGTGGTATATTACATCTTACCGACCCGGCTGGTAGCTACCTTACTGCCGGAACTTATACGGTAACCCTAACCGCCCATAATGGGGCTTTAACGTCTACGCATACACAGATAATAACAGTATATCCGGTACCCGTAGTGTCTTTTGTGGCAAGTGATACTTCAATTTGTCCTAATACTGCTGTAATATTTACTAGTACCACTGTTGCTGGGGTACCAGGGCCTGTAACCTATTTATGGGCCTTTGGTGATGGTTATACAAGTACTTTGGCCACACCATCGCATACCTATGCTACCTCTAGTTATTACAATGTTACGCTTACTGTAACCAATGCCCAGGGATGTGCAAGTACAGTAACTGTAGGTAGTTACATACATGTTTTCGACCTGCCCTCAATAAGTATTTCGGCATCCTCATCAGGTTATTATTGTGGTTCTGTGGGGCATGCAATTTTTACCAGTTCAATTTCAGGTACAGGACCATTTAGTTATGATTGGGATTTTGGTGATGGCAGCCCGCATTCTTTTGTTGCTAATCCGGTACATGATTATTTGAGTACCGGTACTTATGGGGTTACCCTAATTGTTACTGACGGAAATGGCTGCAGGGATACACTATTCAATCCTGGCTTTATACATGTGGGCCGTGTGACAGCAAGTTTTACAACGGTTACAAATGCCTGTAAATGGGCGGTTGTGCCATTTACAAATACCAGTAGTACCCATACAGGCAGCCAATGGTGGTTTGGTGATGGTGGAAACTCAACTTTAGATAATCCATCATGGGTTTACTCAACAGCTGGAACGTATACAGTGACCCTGGTAGCAACAAATGGCCCCTGCCATGATACTATTAGGCATGTCATTAATATCCTTCCGGGGCCAACAGGTACTTTTGTAATTACACCAGATACACCCTGCCCTGCACCCGTAACCCTGAATTTTAATGCCACGGTTCCGGCCGGATGTACTGTAGCCTGGTATTATGGCGATGGTTCAGCAGCAGGATCGGGGTTGTCTAGCTCTCACCTATATGGCTGGAGGGGTGTTTACACTATAAAGATGGTAATAACAGACCCTGCAACCGGTTGTAAGGATACTGTAAGCCAAACAAAAACAATTTACGATCTTATATTTAGTGCAACAGATAGTAATTCCTCGGGATGTGCACCTCTAAGGGTTCATTTCTTTACTAATGCAATAACCCATGAGCCTGATACAACGAGAACATATACTTATCCCTATCCATTCAGTTCTTATACCTGGACATGGGGAGACGGTTCACCTTCCGGAAGTGGAGCCTCGCCCTACCATACCTATACTGCACCAGGGGTTTACCATGCAGTGGTTGTAGGGGTGACTGCTAATGGTTGTGTAGTAACTGATACATTGGAAATAAGGGTAGGTAACCCACCTGTTGTCACATTTGATGCAGCACCTTTGCATTTATGCTATCATAATAATAGTGTTACTTTTACCACAACAATAGTAACAGGGCCGGTTGATGAATTAGATTGGTTTTTTGGTGATGGCACTACATATAGCGATAGCATGCCTGTAATTACGCACCACTTTATTTTGCCCGGTGTATTTTCGGCAACAGTAATACCTTATTATAATGGCTGCCCCGGGCCTCCATATGTATTTACGGGCACCATTACAATTGATTCGCCCCAGTCTATTATTGCAAGTGATGTATCATGCTCACCCCACACTTTAGTACGATTTGCTGATAGCTCGCTGGGAGATGATACACATGTATGGCTATTTGGTGATGGCTTTACATCAACCCTTGATAACCCAACCCATAATTATGCCGGTACAGGTGCATATACCGTGTTGCTTGCAACCTACAATGCCAGAAGCGGCTGTAGGGATACATCATCTTTACCGTTAAATCTAGTAGATATTTCGGCGACCTTTGTTGCCGACCGGGTGAATGTTTGCCGGGATGCTACGGTCACGTTTACACCTACGGTCACGGGGGGTACCGCTTCTGCTTACTTCTGGTATATAAATGGTGCTTACTGGACGTCAACGGCCTTATTTACACATACGTTTACAAGTACTGGTTTATACACTATTATGCTGGTTATCCAGGATAATAACCGGTGCCTTGATTCATTTACAAGGGTAAATTATATCAGGGTGGCTAAACCTGTTGCCAACTTTACAGTAGTACCTACCACTGGTTGCTTGCCACTAAATGCTACATTTACTGATGCCAGTACAGATGTGTCGGGAACTACATTTACCAATTTTGAATGGACAATAAGCGATGGTGGCTTTATATCCGGCCCTTCTCCATCTGTCTCCCATTTATTTACAGTTGCGGGTACTTATACCACACGTGAAATAGTAACTGATAATATTGGCTGTAAGGATACTATTACATTGCCTGCAGTAAATGTTTACCATCCTAATGCAGCATTTAATGTAGTTAACCAATACCCATGTAAGTACACCCCGGTAACATTTAATAATACCTCGGTGGGGGCAGCTTCTTCGTTCTGGATGTTTGGCGATGGTGGAACATCATCATTAACTTCCCCGACTTATACCTATACTACTACCGGGGTTTATACAGTGAGGTTGGTAGTTACAGATTCGCACGGCTGCAGGGATACTGCAACCTATCCGGCTTATATTACGGTTAGTAAGCCTACGGCAGGTTTCTATATGAGCGATTCATTTTCTATTTGCCCTCCATTGCTGGTCAACTTTACTAATACCAGTGTGGGTGGTATGTATTATTACTGGTACCTAGGTGATGGTAGTACATCATCTGCATTTTCACCATCTAACCTGTATATTACCCCCGGGATAGATACAGTGAAGATGATAGTAACAGATATGTATGGTTGTGTAGATACTGCAATTGGGCACATGGTAATATATGGTTATGCAGGTGCATTTACTTATACACCAGACTCAGGTTGCTCCCCATTGACGGTTCATTTTAATGCCCGGGTACAAAATGTCCCAAACATTATTTGGGACTTTGCAGATGGTACAATAAGTTCTGTATCTGTTATAGATACCATTGACCATATTTACGTATTACCAGGTAAGTATTTGCCTAAGCTGATTTTGAGTGATAATACAGGTTGCCAAAATTCAAGCGTGGGGATAGACACTATCAAAGTTGACCTGGTAACGCCTGGTTATACAACTATTCCTAATCCGGTATGTATTAATGGTACTACAATATTTAAGGATACATCCAATAGTTTTTACTCAACCATAGATTCGTGGTACTGGACATTTACGAATGGAGATACCAGTACTTCTTCAAGCCCTTCATATACCTACACGGCTACCGGCACCTATTCAGTAACAGTTGTGACAACAGATGGCTGGGGTTGCCAGGGTAAGATAACCAAGGATGTAATCGTATATCCATTGCCCGTTATTACCGTTAGTAAGGATACTATTATCTGCGTTGGAGATGCTGCTGTGTTGGAAGGTTATGGTGGTGTGAGTTATACCTGGGCACCACCGGCAACTCTAAGTTGCATAAGTTGTAACCCAACACATGCTTCACCAACTACAGTTACCAATTATACGGTAACAGGTAAAGATATACATGGGTGTATGAATACAGATACAGTTAGTGTATACTTAAAAACATTGACTGTAAGTACAGCAAAAGGCGATACAGCCGTGTGCCAGGGTATTGTGGTGAAATTGTTTGATTCAGGAGGTACAAAATATACATGGCTACCATCAACAAGCCTGAATAGTGCAAATATTGCTGATCCATTGGCTACGCCTAACATAACTACCAGATATATGGCTATAGCCCAATTGGCTAGCTGTATACCAGATACTAACTATGTAATGGTTACGGTTTACCCGCTGCCGGAAGTGGATGCCGGACCAGACCAATGGCTGGTAGAAGGATATGAAGCCGAACTGCATGCTACAGGTACAAATATCTATAGATATGCCTGGCAAAATCCCGGGACATTAAGTTGTGATAGTTGTTCAAGCCCAATAGCCAGAACTGATGTTAGTACCACATATTATATCAATGTGTACTCATCTTATGGATGCCGGAACTCAGATTCTGTGAAGCTGCATGTTTATTGCGATAAGAGCCAGGTATTTATTCCTAATTCATTTACGCCTAATGGTGATGGGCAAAACGATGTGTTCTATCCACGTGGTAAGGGTGTAAGCACTATTAACTCGTTTAGGATTTACAACCGCTGGGGTGAATTATTGTTTGAGCGCTCAGGTATCAGTATTAACGATGCATCAAACGGCTGGGATGGTAGCTATAAGGGCTCTGCACCTAAGCCCGACGTTTATGTATATATAATAGATGCCCAGTGCGAAACAGGTGAGCCATTAAATTACAAAGGTGATGTAACAATTATCAGATAATTGCGTTGAATATGAAAACTATAAATCAAAGGCTTATGAATAGCCATTTTATACTGCAAACGAATAATAGAGGAAGCATGCGTAATAAGGCAGTTGCCTACTTAATTGCATGCATGGTAGGTATTTGTATGTCGGGAAATGTACATGCCCAGGCAGATATACACTTTTCGCAGTTTTATGAGACATCTATATTAAGAAACCCATCACTTGCAGGTGTGTTTTCTAATGATTATAAGGTGGGTCTTTATTACCGTAACCAGTGGAGTAGTATTTCTAACCCCTACACTACCGTACTTATAAGTGCAGAATCGCATGTGGCAATTAGTCATACATCAGATGATTTTTTAAGCTTTGGCATTCTTGCCTATTCTGATAAAGCGGGCAGCATTGACCAGAAAATTACCACCTTTTATCCGGCTCTTAATTATAATAAGTGTATTAATCCCAACAACAATTCTTATTTATCAGTAGGTTTCACTGGAGGTTATGTCCAGTATAGTTTCGACCCAAGTAAGGCGACATTTAATAACCAATACCTGAATGGCAATTTCAACCCGGTAAATCCATCGATGGAAAACCTGCCAAATGCTACCATGACCATTTGGGATCTTGGCGCAGGTATTAACTATAATGTAAGTGGGGGTGTTGATAACAGGGTAACTTTTATTGCAGGGGTATCAGGGTATCACTTTACCCAGCCAAAATTCTCTTATTACCAAAAAACAGGAATAACCGAGAATATGAGGCTTAATGCCAATACAACTCTGGGTGTAGTGGTTAATGATAATGTTTCGATGCAGTTGCAGGGTAATGCAGCAATGCAGGGTACCTACCTGGAGATAATGGGTGGTGGGCTTGTAAACTGGACACAAACTACCGGCAATATGTCGAATGTATTTGTATTGACAGGTGGTGTGTTTTATAGGTATGGGGATGCTATTATACCAGTGGCAAAGGTACGTTACCAGCACCTTGCATTGGGTGTGAGCTATGACGTGAATTTATCTTCACTTAAAGAAGCGAGTAACCTGCAGGGCGGGGCCGAAATTACCTTATTCCTCATTGGTGATTTTACCGATAAGGGCATTTCCAGAAAGACTATCTGTCCTAAGTTCTAGTCCTTTTTACCTCTTGTTTATTTAGGTTCACCTATTTATTGGGTATGTTTACCTATTAGCCATTTCCCTGCCCTTGAGTTCATTATATCTTTGGTAAAACATTGATATTATGAAGAAGAAATGGTATAAGGTAATTCCTTTTGTAATTCTTGCAGGCACCCTAGGCGTGCTGTTATTTAGTAGTGTATTTATGATGCTATGGAATGGTATATTGCCGGCAGTGATACATGCAGGCTCTATTACCCTGTTGCAGGCAGCAGGTATATTAGTACTTGGCCGAATGTTATTTGGCGGCTTTAAGGGTTGCAGGATGATGGCCGGTGCATGCAGGCAACGTAACTGGAATGGT
>CANGSR010000292.1 GCA_947456055.1 Chitinophagaceae bacterium | reverse complement strand
GGGTAGGGTATTGGCTACCAGATTTGGAGTATTATATACGACTGGGCACGCAGGGTCTATACTAAACTCCACACTCGCCCCTGCAGAAGCAGCTACCATTTCTACAGTGCGCTTCATGCGGGTGTGGATATCGTGCTGCATGGCAGTGTCAAGTGTTCTTATGGTTCCGGTCATTATGCACTCATCAGGTATTATGTTGTGTCTTACCCCGCTATTTATGGTTGCCACCGTAATCACTGCTGGTGCTTTGGTAATATCCTCCTGACGGCTGACAATTGTTTGTAGGCTATTAATGATTTGTGCAGATACCACAATCGGGTCAATTCCTTTCCATGCTTGAGAGCCATGAGCACCCTTACCTTTTACTTTTATGGTAAACCAGTCGCAGGCAGCCATAAAGCCACCAGCCTTATACTCAATGTTCCCGGCTTCAATATCGCTTTGTATATGCAGGCCGAAGGCAGCATCCACCTTTGGATTATCCATCACACCAGCCTCCACCATACCCGATGCCCCACCGGTTTCACCTTCAGGTACTCCTTCTTCGGCAGGTTGAAAGAGAAATATGATGGTGCCAGGCACATCTTTCTTCATCTTGGCAAGCACCTCTGCAGTTCCCATTAGGATGGCTGTATGGCTATCATGCCCACAGGCATGCATCACCCCTACTTTTTTGCCATTATATTCAGATGTGGCTTTGGATGCAAAGGGAATATCAACAGCTTCGGTAATGGGTAGACCATCCATATCGGCACGAAGCAATAGTACAGGTCCTGGCTTGCCACCATGCAAAATACCGGTAACACCTGTGGTGGCTATACCTGTTTTTACTTCCAGCCCAAGGCTTTTCAAATGATCGGCAACAATTTTGCTTGTGCGAACCTCTCTATTACCTAGTTCGGGGTTTTGATGAAAATCCCTGCGCCATTTTACCACCTGTGGCAATTCGGCCTTTACCAGGGTTTCATAATCCTTTGGCATTGAGGATTGTGCCACGCATATACTACCGGTTGACAATAATATCCCAACCGCAATTGATTTTATCATAGAGCAAAATAAAAATTAGTACCAACTATTTAGCTACCTCAATCCTTACTTTTTTGTTCTTTATTTTTTCATTCTTAATCAGTTGCAGCACCCCACTCACTTTAACCTTGCGCACAGCTACAAACGAGAAGAAATCTTTTACCTCTATCAGTCCAATATCTTCCTTCTTGAGTTCTCCCTTTTGACCAAGGAAACCTACAATATCTATCTTATTTACCTTATCCTTTTTGCCTGCAGCAATAAAGAGGGTAGACCATTTTGGCTTTTCGGGTAATTCGTAGGATTCTTCCAGCACAATCTCTTCAATATCCTGGGCTACATAGCTAGGTAGTTCTTCCTCGCCATGTAGGATGATAATTGCAGTTCCACTAGCATCCATACGGGCAGTACGGCCATTGCGGTGTATAAAGCTATCCTCGGTATGGGGTAGGTGGTAGTGTATGATGTAGCGGATATTAGGTATGTCCAACCCACGTGAGGCAAGGTCGGTAGTCACCAATACATTCACAGTGCCATTCCTGAATTTGCATAATGCACTATCACGCTCTTGCTGCTCCATTGCACCATGGTAAAATTCATTCACAATGCCCTTTTGGGTGAGCAGGGTGCTAGTGCGCTCCACCGCTTCCCTATGGTTGCAAAATACAATTGCCGACCTGTTACCTAATGAACAAATCAACTTAAACAGGGTATCCGACTTGTCTTTTTCATCAGATGCCACCCATTTTATAGCCAATTGGTTGTCGTCCTCAGCTCCCTCTACTATGAAATTGAGCCTGGCAGGTTCGTTCAGGGTAATGAATTCAGGGATTTCTACAGCATTGGTTGCTGATGTAAGAATCCTTTTTGATACGGCAGGTAGAGAGGTAATGATAAATTCCATCTCCTCATGAAATCCAAGTTCCAAGGATTTATCAAACTCATCAAGTACCAGCGATTTTATTGAATTCAGGGTAATGTTTCCCCTTCTTATATGGTCTGAAATACGGCCTGGGGTACCTACAAGTACTGCGGGCGGCTGCTTCAGGTTGTTTTCTTCGGTTTCACGAAGGTGGCCACCATAGCAGGCTGTGATTTTTAGCCCTGTTCCCATCGATTTAAATACCAATTCTATTTGTTGTGCCAATTCTCTGGATGGCACAATTATCATAGCCTGGGTATTCTTATTGGCAGGGTCAATGGTTTCAATTATTGGCAGCAGGTAGGCAAGGGTTTTACCACTTCCTGTTGCTGATAACAATACAATATCATCATGTTTTTTATTAGCCTCAATCGAGGCTAGCTGCATATCATTAAGTGATTCTATCTTTAGGTTGGAAAGAATGTCTTTTATTGAATAATTACTTTTTTGCATTCGCAATGTGT
This sequence comes from Chitinophagaceae bacterium, assembly GCA_947456055.1. Taxonomy (GTDB): domain Bacteria; phylum Bacteroidota; class Bacteroidia; order Chitinophagales; family Chitinophagaceae; genus Nemorincola. The sequence goes on along the minus strand of CANGSR010000292.1, from coordinate 4,254 downwards.
TTATTGGCCTGTATATATAGTGCCGGAAAAATATAAAGGTACGTGTTTTTTAAGTCTGCCCTGTTCACACCTATCTGAAATGAATATGGTTATAACAAAGGGCTTATTTTTGCGTTGATATAATATGAAGTACCGGGGTATTGCATTACTGGGATTTTTAGGCTTTTATCTGGTTTCCTGTACTAAGGGAACAGTACATGGCATAAGCGGTACAATAAATGGGAAATCTGCCTTAACCCTTTATGGCACCAGCCATAAGAGTGCCGACTATTTTTTGCTGAGTACCGATAGTACCAATAAACAATTGGTTTACAGCGGTATTACATTCGATTATTATGCAGTTCCCAACTCCAATAATATTGTCATAACCCTTTCCTCAACCCAATACTTAAAGGCTACATTGACAAAAACCGGCTCTAAAACTGTTTTGTACCTTGATACGCTTCTGGTAAAAGTTTTCGAAAGCAGGGAATACGATTCTGATTAAACTTTCGGAAATTACTTCTCGTAATTAGGGGTATTGCAGTTGGCCAGGTTGTTATAAATCCTATTGGTTAAGAAATACCCCATTGCTTTATGCCCATCATTATTCCAGTGCCCGCCATATTGGCCACTGGCCTTGAAATAGTAAGCATCTATATTGGTACCCTTGATATAATTGTCATTGAAAGTATCACTAAGTGATACATACTTGAAGTTTTTATCTTTCAAGTATTCCAGTATAGCAGGGGCATTATAAGGTTTATTCCTCACAACCCATATCACCTGGCCCTTGTCATAGCTGTTCACAGTATCATATAATTTCTTGCTTAGCAAAGAAACTGGAGCATTGCTAGTATAAGTTGCATAGTCTGGCTTTTTCATACTACCCCCAAATTTTCCAAATGTCATAATTGGCATACCTGTTATTTTTGTCATGGCGACAGCACGATACAGCAACCTGAAATATGCCGAACTTTCATAGTGTTTCAGGATAGGATTGGCAGTTAATTTTTTATGGATTGCGTATTCAGGTGTTTTTTTCCATAGGTAACCTGCTGCCAGGTTATTGTTTGAGTCTAGTATAAAACAGGTTGAGGGATAAGCAGCCCCCCCACCTATATTATACATATCGCGCCATTCTGTAAAATATAAAACTAGGTCAGCATCATATTCTTTGGAAATATAATCTGTAAAGTAATAAGATGATGCCTGTATGGCACAGTTACCCCTGCCGAAATCGATGACTTCCACCTTTCTATTTAATTTTTGGCCAAGTAATTCCTCCATATAACGGGCAAAATGGTTGTGGCTAAATACGTCAATACCTTCTACGAACGAATCACCCATCAGCAGTATACGAAGTGTTTTTTTATCGTCCTTCCTCTTTGGGTAATTCTCCCTGAAACGGCCGTCATAATTGGTTTTGCCTACATAAAGCCCTTCTACTGCCTTATAATAGTCGATATTGGGCCGGTTAAGGCTTCCGTAAACAGGGTTGTAGTATTTTAGGGTGGGAGGGGTTATTCTGGTAGTGTTCAGAAAAAACTCAATCCCCAACACTGTTATACCAAAGGTGATTAGAAACAAAATCAGGTTCTTCATAATAATCTTTTAAAACTGGAAATAAATGAAAGGGGCAGGGATACCAACGGTATACATATACCAGATTACCGCTATCCAGATGGGAACTGCCATTCCATATCTGATCGCAGGACTAAAGTCATTAAGAAACTCATGACTCTTCATTTTATTTTCCACAACGTCTATTAATAATACTGCCCCGGCATAGGTTACCGCAATTATGGCCAGATCTTTGGTCATAGTACTCCGAACCCTGTTTACCAACATCCTGTCAAGGTAGAACCAGGCTGTTTTGAAGTCTGGTGCACGGAAAAATAACCATGCCAAAACCACAAAAAAGAAGGTGCTAACCCCACTTATTAAATTAAGGAAACCAGCAATTAGTTTGTTATTGATAACTACATTTTTGGTGCTGGCCATAAACCATTTATGAACTGCCAGACCTACACCGTGAAGACCACCCCACACTATAAATGTCCAGTTGGCACCATGCCAGAAACCACCAATAAGCATTGTAAGCATTAGGTTGATGTAGGTGCGGGCTTTGTTTATTCTGTTGCCACCAAGCCACCATATATACACATACTCCCTCAGCCATTCAGATAATGATATATGCCATCTGCGCCAGAAATCGGTGATATTGGCTGATAGGTAAGGCTGGTTAAAGTTATCTATTAGGTCAATACCAAAAAGTTTTGCGCTACCTCTTGCTATGTTACTATACCCCGAGAAGTCGGCATAAATCTGAATAGTGAACATGAGCAGGGAAAAGAAAAGCTCGCTCGAAGAATAATAGGTAGGGTCTGCAAAGATGTGGTTTACATATTTCGCCACAGTATCGCCTATTAGTACCTTCTGGAACATACCCACTGTTATTAGCGAAAAACCAGTGAGGAAATCCTTTTTTACTGGTTTTTCGAGAGTGGCTAATTGGGGTAATATTAATTTAGCCTTTACTATTGGCCCAGAAACCATGTGTGGGAATACCCCTACAAACAGGCAATAATCAAGGGTGTCTTTAGTAGGTAGTAGTTTCTCCCTGTAAATGTCGAAGGTATAGGAAAGGCTTTGGAATGTATAAAAAGAGATACCTACCGGCAACAGCACATGTATATGTAGGAAGTCGAGTTTATGGCCGAAAGCTAGTTGGAAACTATCAATAAAGAAATTGAAGTACTTAAAGAAACAGAGAATGAGCAAATTGATAAATAAGCTAAATAATAGCAAGGATTTTTTCTTTTTCTTTTCTTGTGCTTCAAAAATAAGTTTGCCAAAATAAAAATCCATAAGGCTCGATCCTACCAATAAAAGCAGGAAACGCCAGTCCCAATAGCCGTAAAATAGATAACTCGCACCTAATAAGAATAACTTGTCAATTCTTTTTGGTAAGAAATAGAAGACAATGAATACTATTACCAGGAAAACCAGATATAGCGGGGTATTAAACAGCATAAGCTAAATTTTGCTTTATAATATTATTGCAATGTTGAAAATACAAAAATCCATCCTGGTTTATCCAGTTATGGTTGGTTTGGTTTATTTCGGCAAACCTACGATACTTTTCAATTTTATCAAACGGGGACCTATTCAAAATGGGTTATGGTATTATGAATCAGTACTAAGATAAGGTTTGAAAATCAATGTTATAGCTTATTTGGTGCATGAGTCAATAATTATACTTAAGCCCATTCCAATTCATCCATTAGTCTTTAACAAAAGGGAAAAATAGCTTAAAACTAGCTCCTTCATTAGGCACCCCATTGCCAATTATATACCCTTCATGGTTAGCCATAATCCTTTGGCAAATAGCCAGTCCAATTCCTTTGCCCTCAAACTCTGATTGTTGGTTATGAAGGCGTTGGAAAATACCAAACATTTTATCTAAGTATTTATTGTCGAAACCTATGCCATTATCACTAATCGTAACACAATGGAATTTAGTGTTTCTTAGATTGGTATTAGTCTCAATTAAATTATCTCCTGAACAAACTTTATAGGTGAATGTAATTACAGGAGCCACACCTTCCCTGGTGAACTTTAAAGAATTATCAATAAGTGCTCTGAAGAGGATTTTTAACTGGGCTTCGTATCCCATTATTTCAGGTAGATTGGCCAGTTCAATTTTGGCCCATTTCTCTATTAATGTAAGGTCTATGTTAATTAATATAAATTTTAGTACCCTATTGAGATCCACCTTGTTTTTGTTTTCGTCTGTTTTGGTGAGGCTGGTCAGGTTTACTAAGTCTGAAATTAGTGATTGCATGCGTTCTGCCGAAGTGTAGATTCTATTAATCACCGATTTGCTTTCATTGTCTATCAGGTGGCTGTTTTTCATTAGGAGCATACTACTGAATACCTGTATTTTCCTCAATGGTTCCTGCAAATCATGCGATGCAGCATAGGCTATTTCCTGTAGCTCCCCATGAGACCGTTTAAGGTCAGCAACCCTGGCCTGAAGTTCATTCTGAAATCGCATCCTGCCTTGTAGTTCCTTTATGAGTAATACAAATAACACCAGCGTTATAATACAGAATATAAATAATAGATACTTAAGTGTGTCACCTGCCAAGTGTTGGTAGATTTGTTCCTTATGTACTATTGTAGCAATATATTTTCGTTCTGCTTCAAGCAATTTATTGATGCTCAAAGTTATTTCCTGGCTTTGCTTTCTGCTTGCATAAAAATATTGGG
>CANGSR010000291.1 GCA_947456055.1 Chitinophagaceae bacterium | reverse complement strand
GCATGTTGGCAATAGATGCAACTACTGGTGTTGCAACTGGTGTATCAGCAGGAACAGCTACAATTGTTTATACATTACCTACAGGTTGTACTACACAGACTACCATTTTGGTTAATCCATTATCTCCAATTACAGGTAGTGCTGCAGTATGTGCTGGTTTGACTACAACCTTGGCTGATGCTACATCCGGTGGTATGTGGATGAGTAGTGATACTTTAATTGCATCAATAGATATGTCTACCGGTTTGGCTACAGGTAATGCAGCAGGTAACGTGTTGATATCTTATACAATGGCTACAGGTTGCCAATGGGTAACTACATTAACCGTTAATCCATTACCAGCAACCATAGGTGGTCCAGCAAGTGTATGTAATAGTTATAGCATTACATACACTGATGCTACAAGCGGTGGTACATGGTCAAGTTCTGATTTATCAATTGCTACTATTAATGCTACTTCAGGTCTTGTAAACAGTGTTTCAGCCGGTACATCTACTATGACTTATACATTAGGTACAGGTTGTATCCAATCTACAGTTATAACAATTAATCCATTATCACCGGTTATAGGTGCCAATGTGGTTTGTACAGGTGTTTCGATTACCCTTGCTGATACTACAGTGGGTGGTACATGGGCTAGTAATGATGTGGCTGTAGCAATGGTTGACCCGGCTACAGGTGTTGTTACCGGTATGGGTGCAGGTACTACTACTATCAGTTATTTATTACCAACAGGTTGTTACGCAACATCAGCATTATTGGTTAAACCTTCGCCAGCAGCCATCACAGGTGCAATGAGCGTTTGTCAGGGTCTTTCAACTACTTTAAGTGATGCTACTTCAGGTGGTAACTGGTCAAGCCCGGGTACAGGTGCTATAGCAAGTGTAGATTCTACTACTGGTGTAGTAACAGGTATTTCAGGTGGTACATTAACAGTTACTTATTCAGTACCTAATGGTTGTATTGCTACAACACTGGTTACTATAAATGGTATGTCGGCTATTATAGGTGCTAATAAAGTTTGTATCGGTTATACAATAGACCTTGTTGATACTACAGTAGGTGGTTCATGGATTAGTTCTGCTCCATCAGTTGCGAGCGTAGGTGCTACTACAGGTATCGTAAGTGGTTTATCAGTAGGTACCACTACAATTACCTATTTATTAGCTTCTGGTTGTTTTGTTACACAACCAGTAACAGTTAATCCATTGCCAAGTATGTTTACAATTATTGGTGGCGGTACCTATTGCTCGGGTGGTGTAGGGGTATCCATAGGCTTGAGTGGTTCTACAACAGGTATCAACTACCAGTTATATAATGGTACAGCTACTTCAGGTACTCCGTTTGCCGGTATTGGTGGCGCATTAGATTTCGGTTTGAAAACAGATGCTGGTAACTATACAGTAATTGCTACAAACCCAGCTACAGGTTGTTATCTTACAATGGCTGCCGTTGCAACTGTGAATGTTATTATAACAGTTACCCCATCAGTAGTATTGAATTTAAGTACACCTGATTCAATATGCGGTGGTACAAGTACTACTTATACTGCAATACCAGTAAATGGTGGTTCAGTACCGGTTTACCAATGGACAGTAAATGGTACACCAGTAGGTACAGGTACTACATCATATACTTATGCTCCTGCAACCGGTGATGTGGTAAAAATTGAAATGATTAGTAATGCAACTTGTAGGACTGTAGATACAGTAATGGCTTCAAGGACAATGACTGTAACACCTAATGGTATGCCAACAATCAGCATTGCAGCAATGCCGGGTGATACTGTTTGTATCGGTAATCCTGTAAATTATTCGTCAACGGCTACTTTTACAGGTAGTGCCCCAACTTATACATGGTTTGTAAATAGTGTTGCTGTATCAACAACACCTTATTATATTGATATACCGGTAGACAGTGAATATGTTACCCTTGTAATGACAAGTAATTATCCTTGTCGTTTGGCAACTACCGTAAACAGTAATTCATTGTTAATCCGTGCTTACCAGGAATATATACCTGTAGTTTCTATAGTGGTAGCTCCGGGTTCAAGTATCCATACAGGCCAGACAACAACCTTTACAAGTGTGGTTACGGATGCGGGTCCAAACCCAATTTACCAATGGTTTAGGAACAGCACAATAATTGCCGGTGCAAGTACCTCAACATATACTTCATCTACATTGGCAAATAAGGATTCTATTAGCTGCGTAGTTAAAGGTACAGGTGAGTGTGGCCACGTATCATTCAACTCAATCATTATGAGAGTAACACCAGTTGGTGTGACTACAATAGATAATGGTTCTAACATTGAGCTATATCCTAATCCTAACAACGGTGCGTTTGAATTGAAGGGTAGCCTGAATTCAACAACAGATGAAAATGTAGTATTGGAAGTAGCTAATATGCTGGGCCAGGTGGTTTATAAGGGTAATATTAAGACAATAGGTGGTAAGATAAATGAACAGATTGTGTTAGGTGATAATCTCGTTAATGGTAATTACATCCTGAATATCCATTCTGATACCGAGCATTATGTATATCATTTTGTTTTGGATAAATAATTTAGTTTTGGATTATTTTAATATTAGCGGGCAGCCTGTATGGGCTGCCCGTTTTTTTGTGTTTTGTTTCGCAAGCGTGATGAATGTGGGAAGGAAGACCAAGGATGAAGCGAGGACTAGTGGCGGTACTTGTAGGAAACTAGATTAAGCATAAAGCTTGGACACGTGGGGTTCGTATTCGTGATGATTGTAGGAATAAAATTTAATATGTGGCTAGGACTAGTGGGAATACTACAATTCAAACCACTTGTTGCACAAACGTGCAATTCCAAAAACTATGAAAGAATAAAACTTAATTCCAAAGTGTATATTTACAATAACAAAGGCGTATCTGCTACAATACCATTTCAAGCGTTTATAAAACCAAATAATGCAAAATGAGAAAAATATTCATGGCAATTGTATTAATAATGGGGGTTAATGGCAGTATTTTGGCACAAATGAATTATAATAGAAATGCTGATACATCCAATATTTATTATCAGAGTTTGAAATTGCATATAAAGGCTGATAATGATTTGTCCGACTCAATCAAATTAATAAAATCTGATACATTTTTCGTCGAGGATAGCAAGACGACTAATAATTTACCATTGAAAATAGGCTCGTTTAATGTCCTATATTTAAATTACGATGAAATTAAAAACAGAATCAGACATGGTGAAGTGATTTCCATAGCAACAATATGTCCTATCGAAATTGAAAACGATAAAGTCGAATTGGGAATAATAAATTTCCATGTAAAGAAGGAAAAAAGAAAGATGGTATGGGGTCACGAAAGTAGTAGCACATTTGAATATAAATATAATTGCAATACTGGACATTTTGAATTACTACATTTTCAACTTGATGGAATCTAATTGGAAGGAATTATATTAGGTTGCATAGTACTGGACCGAGCGTCTCGCTCGGTCCTATTTCTTGCAAGCGTCCGCTTGCGAAATGATCGCTTTAAGAAAATAGGTTACCAAAGTAAATTTATACAAAATAATTGCAATAAACCAATGCCAAATGGAAATGAAATATTTATTGTGGGATAGAAGACCAAGCATAAAGCTTGTTTGGTTTAATGGGAAGAAGACCAATCCTGAAGGTTGCACTGATTATTCCTATTGAATTAGTACTCTTGTCGATAAGTTAGTGATTTTATTGTCATTGATTTCATATAAAATTTCAAGAAAAGTGTTTGATTTCACATTGTAGTATTTCCCATGCTTATTTTTCTTCTTCATAGCATATTGTATATATACTTCAATTAAGTGTTTCTTTTCATTTGAAAAAGATAGTTCAAAAGGAGCGTTCTTGTTGCTTTTTACGCATCGAATAGAATTTATATTAATACTATCATATGTGATATTATTGACGTTTAAAAGTTCGGATATTTCATTACTGTCGAGTCTTTTATTAAGACTATCGTAAAAGGGAAAAGCTTGAAATGGGAAAAGATACTTGATTATATTTAAATTTTCATTAAAATGATTTACGACATATTTGTCATCTGTTATTGAAAATAATTTGTTCTTTACAATAGAATCAGTCATTAAATAGCAAATTATTGCATTGTATTTATTGGAATTTTCATTACTAGCATTCGCCTCGCAGAAAATCAAAATTGCAGCGATTGATATTATTAATTTATTCATTGTTGTTGCTTATTGTTGTAATGTCGAATTGAGTTGTAATACTTGTTACAAGTTCCTTCATCAAGCTTTGTACTATTGAATCCAACGTCCACTAGCGAATTAAACGCTTAAAGATAAAAGATTAACAAAGTAAATTTATGCAAAATTATTGCAATAAACCAATGGTATAAGTAATTTCGCCATTGTGGATGTTTTCTCCAATTTCATTTAATTAAGCATTTTGAATGCTATTTTAGATTTTGTTAGGTACCTCAGATCTTGAAGTTATTGCCGATAAAGTAATCTTTGCAGAGAAACATGAAATTGCAAAGAAAATTCTATCTAAGGTGAAATTTTAATTTTACCTATTGACTTGTTTTTCAATTATTCAAATACTCCCCTAAGTTTTATTGCTACAATAATCTCTCTTAAAAAAAAGTGGCAGGATGCTTGTTCCTTCCCACCATCCCCAAAAACACCCTGAACTCCGCTGAACAATTAATTATTATCTTTGCCCTATGATTAATGAAAGTGACATTGAAGATGTATGGGATGATGAGGAGCAGGAAGCTGAGGTTGCCGAAGCTAGTGATGTGCCGGTAGAGCGTTTGCGCATGATAATTGAAAAACGCCAGGAACCAATACGCATAGATAAATACCTTGTTGCAAGAATAGAAGGTGGTACACGTAATAAGGTGCAGCAGGCTATAGATGATGGCTATGTGCTGGTGAATAATGAGGTTGTAAAGGCGAATTATAAAATAAAGCCGGGAGATAATATAGTACTGTTTGAAACCCGCAAACCCGAGAGCCAGGAAATAATACCAGAAAATATCCCACTGAATATCATTTATGAGGATGATGACCTGCTTGTGGTGAACAAACCCGCCGGCATGGTGGTGCATCCTGCATGTGGTAATTATTCGGGCACATTGGTCAATGGCTTGTCCTACTACCTGCAACAGGAAAAGGTGGATATAGAAAACTTATCGAGGGTAGGTCTGGTACACAGGATTGACAAGGATACAACAGGGCTGGTAGTGATAGGCAAAAAAGACAAGGCAATGAACCTACTTGCGGCCCAGTTTAAAAAACATACCGTACACCGGAGGTATATAGCCCTCGTTTGGGGCGACCTGGAAGAGGATGAAGGTACTATAGAAGCCCACATAGGCAGGAACCAGCGGTTCAGGAAGATTATGGACACTTTCCCCGAGGGCGACTATGGCAAGGAAGCTATAACCCATTATAAGGTCTTGGAGCGCTTCAACTATGTTACCCTGGTTGAGTTACGTCTTGAAACCGGACGTACCCACCAAATTAGGGTGCATATGAAGTACATAGGTCACCCATTATTTAGCGATGGTACCTATGGTGGCGACAGGATACTAAAAGGTACCGTCTTCACCCGTTACAAACAGTTTATAGATAATTGCTTTGAAATATTACCCCGCCAGGCACTTCATGCCAAAGAACTGGGCTTTACCCATCCTACTACAGGTGAGTGGCTCCAATTCGACAGCGAAATCCCCGACGACCTAAAACAGGTCATTGAAAAATGGCGCTCCTATACCGGCGGTATGACCAAACAATTGAGGCAAAAACTGGATAATATTTAATTGGAAAACAGGGAATAGCATAAACGATAGGAAATGACTTGGGATTGTGGTACTATGCCATCGACACACCAATTTCCCATTGTACGCTCCCATAGCGTTGCCATGGGCTAGGTTATTTAGCCCCGTTGGAGCAATTATGCAAAAAAAAAATGCAAAATATTATGTTGTGTCGCCCTGAAAGGGCAAAATATCTTAGCCCAGGGCATCGCCCTGGGTTGTTTGATTATCAACGATTTATAAGCCCTGTAAGGGCGCAATCCCAGAGTACCGATGGCTATCGGTAGGCATCGCCCATTGAAACGAAAGGGCATCAAAATACATTTAGGAGCATCGCAAATTCCATAAATCAATTGTATTGCCCCAGCGGGGCTACCTGTTTGTAGTAAAAAAACAGAAAAATGGAGTTTGCCCCAGCGGGGCTACCGGTCTATTAACCAATTAAACATACCCCCAATTTCCCAATTGTTTCCTAAAGTGGACTAATAGATGATAGGGATTTAGTTATTTTACAAAGTGAAATACCTGATTCTCTTTTCGGCACTTACAATACTATTTTTCTCACAAACTGCCCACGGCCAGAATGAGAATTGGGATACCTATATGGCCAAGGTGGGTGACAAACCCGCCTCTGTATTGGTGGATATGGGCCTTGCCGAAACCGCCCCCGATATTAAATATCCCTATCTGGTAATCACCGGTCCTAAGGCGAAAAATTGCAACAAACACTTTTTGCCCATAGCCGATGAAATACCCAAATTAGAGGAAATACTAGACGAAACCAGCAATTTCATAACCGGTGTTACTCCCAAGGTGCTTACAGGTACCTATACCCACGACTGCCAAAGACTGAACTACTATTATGTAAAAG
>CANGSR010000290.1 GCA_947456055.1 Chitinophagaceae bacterium | reverse complement strand
TATCGTTTGCATTTCCGCCGCCCATGTTTCATTTACTATCAGGGCTTCCCTGAAATGGTAGAAGGTGGCTTACTAAGTGATGCTATTATTACGTTGAGTAGTTTAAATGTTATTGCAGGTGAGTTGGATGCTTAGGCATCACTTTTCACGAGCTTGAAATATATTGACAATTCCATTATAGGTTGTTTATGATAAAATTTTCAGAACAAAAATTGAATGAGGTAAACAAGATCATAGCACGTTATCCGGAAGGAAAACAGAAAAGTGCTTTGATCCCAATATTGCATATTGCCCAGGGTGAGTTTGGCGGTTGGCTCGATGCACCTGTTATGGACTATGTGGCAGAGTTACTGCATATTTTACCCATTGAAGTATATGAAGTGGCTACCTTTTATAGCATGCTTAATACAAAACCAGTAGGAAAACATGTTTTGGAGGTTTGCCATACCGGTCCTTGTATGCTGAACGGTAGCGACCAGATTATAGATTATATCAAAGAAAAACTGGGTATCGGTCCTGGTGAAACCACACCTGATGGTCTGTTTACATTGAAACCAGCCGAATGTCTTGGTGCTTGTGGTTATGCACCTATGATGCAGCTAGGGAAAACCTACAGGGAGCACCTTACTAAAGAGAAGATTGATAAATTGATAGTGGAATTAAGAGGGCAGGCTAATAATTAATTTATGAATTTCGATTTGGAACTAGCGTTTATTTTACCTGCCAGACCTGCAAGGGTGATGCAATTGCTCACTGATGCTGCCCTAATAAGGCAGTGGAGTGGTGGTGAAGCAATACTGGAAAATAAGCCAGGGGGACAATTCGAAATGTTTGATGGTTGGGCAAAGGGGGGAGTTTTAAAAACCACCACATATGAATTGTCGTATACCTGGAAAACTGGTGATTGGGATGAAGACGCAGAACCATCGATTGTTAATTATACATTGAAGGCAGATGAAGCAGGATGTAAGGTAATAGTAAAGCATACTGGTTTTCCCAACGAAGATGAAATGAATGGTCATAGAAGTGGCTGGGCTGATTATTTTTTTACTCCTATGGAGGATTATATAATGGTAATGGATAGGGATTAATGAGGGTTTCATTAACGATATTGTTATTGTTTATTAGCGCTATAGCTCATGCTAAGCACGCACCCTATTATGATTTAATTTCAAATATAAAGAATTTTGATAAAGCACTGGTAGCTAGAGATACAATTAGGTTAAAGGAATTACTGGATGATGAGATTGGTTATGGCCATTCAAACGGATGGATACAAACCAAGAGGGATTTAATAAATGACTTGTATAATGGGAAGCTGACTTATACAAAGATTAGTACAAGCGATGAGATACTGGTAGTTAAGGACAAAAACGCCTCAATGAGGATGACAGCAGAGGTAGATATAGTGTTGAATGGAAGTCCAATGCAGTTTAAGTTAAAGGTTTTGCAGGTGTGGGTGAAGAAAAAGAAGCATTGGGTATTATTTGCAAGGCAGAGTGTAAAAGTTTAAGAGAAATAAGAATAACCGAAAATATAAAGTCCTTAAATGGGGCGGTTTTATGGGAGTAAAATTATTATTAGAAAACGATCACATAGAGGGTATACGTTATTACGATACCTACCGTAAAAACGGTGGCTACCGAGCTGCAGAAAAAGCATTTAAAATGTCGGAAGCAGATATAGTGGAAGAGGTGAAAAAGAGCGGCCTACGTGGCCGTGGTGGTGCGGGCTTCCCTACAGGTATGAAATGGAGCTTTTTGGCTAAGCCGGAAGGCGTGCCACGCCATCTGGTATGTAATGCTGATGAATCAGAGCCTGGTACATTCAAAGACCGTTACCTGATGGAGTTTCATCCCCACCTATTCATTGAAGGATTGCTGATAAGCAGCTATGCTTTAGGCAGTCACGCCACTTACGTTTATATCAGGGGAGAATATGCCTGGATACCAGATATCCTGGAGCAGGCCATAGAAGAAGCTAAAAACCATGGTTGGCTAGGAAAGAATATTTTGGGGTCGGGTTTCGACTGCGAAATTTATGTTCATCGTGGTGCCGGAGCATATATATGTGGTGAAGAAACAGCACTTATTGAGTCGCTTGAAGGCAAACGTGGTAACCCTCGTTTAAAGCCTCCATTCCCTGCTATCCAGGGAGTGTGGATGCGCCCAACGGTGGTTAATAATGTAGAGACTATAGCTGCTGTGGTTCCTATTATTAATTTGGGAGGAGAAGAATATGCCAAAATAGGTGTAGGAAGGTCTACTGGTACTAAGTTGATTTCAGCTTGTGGTAACCTGAATAAACCTGGCGTTTATGAAATAGACATGACTATCTCTGTTGAGGAGTTTATCTATAGTGATGAATATTGTGGAGGTATACCTAAAGGCAAAAAATTAAAGGCTTGTATTCCAGGTGGTTCATCAGTGCCAATTATCCCGGCTAACCTATTGTTGAAAACAGCAAAGGGAGAGAAGAGGATAATGAACTATGAAAGTCTATCAGACGGAGGTTTTGCTACAGGTAGTATGATGGGTTCTGGTGGCTTTATAGCCCTTGATGAAGACCAATGTGTTGTTCGCCATACTATGACGCTTGCCCGTTTCTATAATCATGAAAGTTGCGGTCAGTGCAGCCCTTGCAGGGAAGGTACCGGCTGGATGTATAAAATATTGAAGAACCTAGAGTATGGAAAAGGCAAGATGAGTGATATCGACTTGCTTTGGGATATACAGAGGAGGATAGAAGGTAATACTATATGTCCATTGGGTGATGCAGCGGCATGGCCGGTAGCAGCAGCCATCAGGCATTTCAGGGATGAATTTGAATGGCATGTGAAAAATCCGGAAGAGTCACAAAGGCGAAATTTCGGTTTGGCTCATTATGCTGACCCGATTCATGTACCTGTGGCCTAAGAGGATATTGTTATCCAATTTAGGGATGGTTTTTTCGAGTGGTTTCAAGCTGGAAGTGAACCCTGAATCACCAAATATTGCAAGAGGTTTAGTAAAATAAGAGAATGAGTAACCACATAGAAAATTTAGAAATAACCAACTTTAAATCCATACGCCATCAAAAGATTGATGGTTGTAAGAGAATTAATGTGTTTATTGGTTATCCTAATGTGGGGAAATCTGCTATTCTTGAGGCAATTTCATCTCTTTGCTATTTGCAAAGGGATTTTGATAAGGATTTTAATAAACTGTGTCGAATCAAATTTTCGAATGAGTTATTTTTTGATGGTTTGATTAAAGAGCCAGCAACAATTAGTATTAACAGTGAAACTAAATTAACTTTTCAATATATTTCCGAGCAAGCAATAAAATTAAATATCAGATCTTTTGCTTCCCAAAATGAGGTACCTTATAGAGAAATTACAATTACTGATGGTAGGCTTGTTTCAAGCAGCCAATCTCCGCAAAAAACTAATTTAAATATTAAAAAATATTTATTTCAAAATAATTTTAATGATTTCAAAACCAATGGATTAGTTTTAGAATCTCCAGATGGTAAAAACCTTGTCGATATAATCCAGTTTAATAAAGAACTAAGGAAAGAAGTAATAGATTTATTTAAGGCAAATGGATTGAAGTTAAATATTGACCAAGGGACTAATTCAATAAAAGGATTTAAGCAGTTGGAAGACGATTTAGTTTTTACGATTCCCTTTTACCAAATGGCCGATACACTACAACGGTTAATTTTTCATCAGGCGGCTATTTTAAGCAATACAGATACCGTATTACTATTTGAGGAACCTGAAGCTCATATGTTTCCTCCGTACATAGCCAAGTTTACTAGTGAGATAATTTTTGAGGAGGGAAGAGGAAATCAATATTTCATTGCTACACATAGTCCATTTGTATTGAATGATTTTCTGGAGGAAGCAAAAGACGAATTGTCAATATTTCTTGTAAGTATGAAAAATGGAGAAACAATAATCAAGAGATTGAGTGACGAAGAATTAATTGAAGTTTATCAATATGGGGTAGATTTATTTTTTAATCTAGAAAGCTACCTTGACTAAATATGGTACTTTATTTGGTTCCTGAATGCTACTTCGATACTGTTTTGGTAAAGAGTATTTTGCATGTTAAAAAGGTAAATCACCAACATGGTAGGGAATCTGTGATTAAGGAAATGAGTACTAATAAAATGTTGAAAGATGATTTTGCTGTAGGAATAATAGATAATGACAAAAAAGTACTAGAATATATTACTGATGATTGTATTGAGGTATTGAGAACCGAAAGATTAGTATTATTAAGACATAAAACAAGGAATCATTTTATAATACAATTAGTTCCAGCACTTGAAGAATGGTTGCTGAACATAATTGATGAG
The DNA here is from genome assembly GCA_947456055.1 of Chitinophagaceae bacterium. GTDB lineage: Bacteria > Bacteroidota > Bacteroidia > Chitinophagales > Chitinophagaceae > Nemorincola. Next base: position 2,331 of record CANGSR010000290.1, on the reverse strand, counting down.
GGTAAAATTGATGTTAGTGATTTAAATTTGCCAACCAATTTAAAGGCATTATGTAAGTTTACTAAGAGTAAATTTGTAAGTGAGGATGAGGATTTGAAGAGATTGTGTAAGAGGTTGGTAGCTAGCAATAGTAATTCAATGGTTATTTTGGTGGGCTGGTTAAAGCATTTATACCAAAATCACAGGAATGCGAATATTGAAGATATGAGGGCTCTAATAAATAATAGTGCCTAAAAAGAAAAATAGAAGTTCTTTATTTATAATATTATAAATAAGCCACCACTTCGAAAGTGGTAGCTTATTATTCTTTATATTTTTTATTTATGAAGGTTACAATAGATAATATCAGTATTGATGTGCCGGCAGGCACCACCATTCTGAATGCGGCAAGGTTGATAGGCGGCGACGTTGCTCCTCCGGCTATGTGCTATTACAGCAAGCTGGAAGGTAGCGGTGGCAAATGCCGTACATGCCTGTGTGAGGTAAGCAAGGGTTCAGAGAAAGACCCTCGACCAATGCCTAAGCTCGTAGCTAGCTGCCGTACTACAGTTATGGATGGTATGGAGGTGAAGAATATGACTTCTGATAAGGTAATTGACGCACGTAAGGGTGTTGTTGAATTCCTTTTATTGAATCATCCGCTTGACTGTCCGGTATGTGACCAGGCAGGTGAGTGCGACCTTCAGAATTTGAGCTACAATCATGGCAATGAGGGTACCCGCTACGAATTCCCTCGCCGAACATTCGAAAAGGAAGACATCGGTCCATTCATATCCCTGCACATGACCCGTTGCATTATGTGTTTCCGTTGTGTGTTTACTGCCGAACAGCTTACTGAAAGGCGTGAACATGGTATTCTGGAGCGTGGTGACCATGCCCAGATAAGCACAATGCTGAATAAAGCTTTGGATAATGAGTTTATAGGTAATGTAATAGATGTTTGTCCTGTTGGGGCATTAACTGATAAAACATTCAGGTTTAAGAATAGGGTTTGGTTTACAAAACCTGTAGATGCACATCGTGATTGCCCTACATGTAGTGGTAAAGTTCGTTTGTGGATGCGTGGCCCGGAAGTTTTCAGGGTTACAGCAAGGAAGGATGAGTGGGGCGAAGTGGAATCATTTATATGTAATGATTGCAGGTTCCACAAAAAGGAAACCAAAGATTGGGTTATTGAAGGGCCGTCAAATATCAAAAGAAGCAGTGTGATTTCTCAAGGGCACTATCAACATACGGTAAAATCACCTGTTTACATTGACAGGGTGATTGGTAAAGAGCCTAAATTCCTGATGAATATCCATGATGTAAGTGATGTGAACAAACCTGAGATTGAACTGTCTAAAATAGACGGCCCATCTCATTCTGATGATTTTAAGGTGAAGTAGTATTTTAAATCGTTTTCATGATTCTGACAAGGGAACATATCATCCAGGTACTAACCAGCTATTTTTCTAAAAAACCGGTGAATAAAGTGTGGTTGTTTGGTTCTTATGCCCGTGGAGATGCCGATGATAATAGTGATTTGGACATGCTGGTGGACATTGATTATAAACCAGGTATAGGTGCTGATTATTTTAAGTGGAATGATGAACTTGAAAACTTATTACACAAGAAGGTAGATATTGTAAGTGTAGGATGGGAGAATAAATTCATTAAATCTTTTATAGACAGAGATAAGTTTATTGTTTATGAAAGGTAGGGTGGGTGATAGTGCGAGGTTACATCATATTTTAGAGTGTATTGATAAAATTGAGTCAGCTCTTAGTGGTTTTACTTATGAAGATTTTGAGCGGAATGACATATATCGTACAGCATCGTTAAATGGTTGGAAATAATAGGGGAGGCAGCAAGATATATTACTGATGAAACCAAAGAAAAACACCCGGATATTGAGTGGGCAAGTATTATTGGTTTTAGGAATGTAGTTGTTCATCAATACTTCGCTATAAATTATAAAATCGTTTGGGATGTAGCATCGATATTTATAAAAGGACTAAAGACCAAAATAGAATCAATAAATCTTGACTAAAATCATAAATTTTCGAACAACTAAAACTACTTTTGCACCATTATGCTGTTACTAAACATTGATACAGCGCTTATCATAGAAAAGCTTATCCTAATAATTGTAATACTTTTGGGTTCGCTGGGTATTGCGATGTATGCCACTTGGGCAGAAAGGAAGGTTTCCGCTGTTATGCAGGACCGTGTTGGACCAAATAGGGCTGGTCCGTTTGGATTATTCTTACCTCTTGCTGATGGTTTGAAACTATTCATGAAGGAAGAAATCATTCCTGACCGTTCTACGGGCTTTATTTTTGTCCTTGGTCC
>CANGSR010000289.1 GCA_947456055.1 Chitinophagaceae bacterium | reverse complement strand
TAAAATTATCTGGTTATCTTTCAAACGGTAATATTTATTGTGAACAAAAGTACCAAAATATGGGTTAATTACATTGCAGGGGCAATAATTTCAATTTTCCTGTTATGGAATATTTATGGTCAGGTCACAAAACAACTAGCAGGTTTAGACAAAAATACCTGGACCCAAACCGGGCATATAGGTATATTGATAGCTGCTATAGTACTCATGTTTGCCAATACATCTCTTGAGGCATATCGCTGGTATGTACTCACCCGCTCTGTAGAACCCATTACCTACCGCAAGGCGTTTGCCAGCTATCTTGCAGGTATAGCTTTCTCTATCGTCACCCCAAACCGTGTGGGCGAATACCCTGCACGTATACTCTACCTTGGCCAGAGGCACACATTTAGGTTTATCAATGTTTCGCTTATGGCTATAATGGCCCAGTTATCTGCTGTTTATTTTTTTGGTTTCCTGGGGCTGGTATTTTACTGTTTGGCTTTTGGTGGTACGTATGAATGGATTGGACTTGGTATAGCTGCTATACTTGCGTTGTTGATTGCAATAGCTTATTGGCGTTTCGATAATTGGTTGCCCTGGTTTGCCAGGTTTAGCTGGCTGCGCAGGTTTGTCATCTATGGCAGGCTTATCAACCGGTTCACCACTCATGGTCAGGTGCTTATTCTGGGGCTATCCTATTTGCGGTTTATAGTTTATACCATACAGTTTATTTTGTTGCTTGTTTGGTTTCAGGTTAATATTGCCCCGGCAGATGCTTTTTTTATGGTTTCCCTCTTTTTCTGGGTTATGGCAGTCATCCCTTCTATTGCCCTTACCGAAATAGGCATTAGGGGCACATTAAGTATTTACCTGTTTAGCCACTATTCTACCAATACTTTAGGCATTGTAGCCGCCTCAACTGGTATATGGATGTTAAATTTGATAATTCCGTCGGTTATTGGGAGTATTTTAATTTTTTGTAGGAGATTATTACGTCAGGATTCGTGAATTTTGTATCAATAATTTATTTACACAAATGTTGAGACTTAAGAACCTGTTGCTTATTGTGCTTATCATCTTGGTTCCTACCCTGGCCGGGGCACAAAACGACTTTTGTTCGGCAAGAAATACCAGCTTTAAGGAAGGCGAGAAACTGGTTTTCAGGGTGTATTATAACCTCAACTTTGTATGGATTAATGCAGGAAATGTAAACTTCAATGTGGCATCTGAAGAGATGAACAACCATAAGGTATACCACATTACAGGTGATGGTAAAACCGCCCGCACCTACGAATGGTTTTTTAAGGTTAAGGATAGGTATGAAACCTATATAGACAAAGAAACCATGTTGCCACTAAGGTTTGTAAGGGATGTAACCGAAGGTGCCATTAAGATAGACCAGGATATCACCTTCAACCACAAAAGAGGCTTTGCCAACAGCAACAATAAAACCTATACCATACCCCGTTGCACACAAGATGTGCTTTCTGCCATTTATTATGCCCGTAATATTGACTACAACAAATACCACCCCGGCGACAAAATACCCTTCGATATGTTTCTGGATGATAAGGTCTATAACCTCTACATCAAGTACATAGGCAAGGAAGTAGTAAAAACAAAAATGGGTACTTACAGTGCCATTAAAATAGCCCCGCTATTGATAGAGGGCACCATCTTCTCAGGTGGTGAAAAAATGACCGTATGGGTTAGCGACGATGAAGACCACCTACCCCTGCGGGTAGAAAGCCCCATAGCCGTAGGCAGTATAAAAGTAGACCTCATGGAGTTCGAAAACCTACGCAACCCCTTTGAAGGGGAGGTGAAGAAATAGAGTAGTGTTGTTCCACACTGGCGCGGGTGTTCCGGCAGGGACATCCGGAACGGACAATAAAACTCAGGTTGGGCGTAGTCTCCCGACTACGTCCTGGTGGCTGCCAGTCTCCTGACTGGCGAAACCATCAGCGTAAATCAGGAGATTTACTGCCATTGGGACGTAGTCGTGAGACTATGCCCAACTTAGGATTGGGTAATCATTACCCCAAAAAACCCAAAAAATGCGTGTGGGGCATTTTGAAATACAAATAATTGATTATCAGCACGATAGCGAAAAATATAATGCCCCATTATTGCCCCAAATGGGGAAATTTGGGGCAATCCTTGTAATTTGGATGATGGAATCCCCAATGGTCAGTACCGCTATCTGCGGTCAGACCATTGGGGATTGGCGATACAGGCAAGAGATCGCCAAGGCTTATCCGTCTGACCGCAGAAAGCGGTACTGACGCATAAGCCTTCAGTACGACGTTCCGACATGGACATTCGGAACAGTCAATAAAACTCCTTCTAATAAGGCATTCAGCTATATTAGTTCCAATTTACTGTTCAGAATACCATACTAACGCTATAAATTAGTTAAAGCCAGAATTGAGGTAAATATTGTTGGTACCTTTGCATTTATCATAGAAGTGTAAAAAAGGTAAACAAAATGGCCATCAGGAAAATTATTGTTGTAGGATTAGGAATGGTAGCTGTTGCTACTTGTTTGTTGATTAATTCTTGTACCCATGCACCCTATGTGATGCCTATTGGCCTGCGAACAGGCGATCCTGAGATTTGTTTTGAAAGGGATATCTTACCCATATTTATATCAAAATGCACCAATACCGGATGCCACAATGCCGCCTCCCACGAGAGTGGTTACCAACTTGATAGTTATGATAATATAGTTCGCAAGGGTATTGTGCCCGGCAATAAGGCGGCCAGTAAAATATGGGAATCAATTGCCATCAGCTCGTTTGATGTTGAAAAAATGCCATTGAATGCTCCCGGACTTAGTGCCAGGGATTTGGACTTGATAGGCCGCTGGATTGCAACTGGTGCTATAGACAGTGGGGTATCGTGTGGCATCAGTACCTGCGACTCCGGTAGTTTTGCCTATGCGTCTAATATCGCCCCTATCATGAACACGTATTGTGTAGGTTGCCACAATACAGCATCATCAGCAGGCGGTATGCTTACCAACTATGCCAGTGTAAAGAATGCTGCTGTAAACGGAAGGTTGATAGGGAATATCACCCATGCAGCGGGCTACAAACCTATGCCGCCTAGTGGCACAGGACTAAGTGCCTGCCAGATAGCACAAATTAAGAACTGGGTAGCAACGGGGACTCCAAATAATTAATTGATCTTATTTCCTATCTTTCTTTGCGCATATTTCAGCTTTTGGGTACACAGTGTAATGGATTTTGTTTTGTCTAGATCCTTAGCCAGATTTAAAGCCTTTTGCTCATAAACCTCCATTTCCACGTATCTTTTTTGTTTTCCGTATAGGTTGCCAATATAATAGTAGCACGTAGATAAGTTATTCTTATTTCCATTTGCCTCATATTCCTGAGCCGCTGAAAATAAATAATATTCGCTGCTATCGTATTTATGAAGGCAGGTGCGCACATATCCCAGAACCATATTGGTGTTTGCCAAAAATGCACTATTAATATTTGAGTCTGTCAACAATTTCCTTGCCCTGTAGAGGTATGGTAAGGCTTTTGAATAATGTTTACTTCTTGAAAAGGTCAACCCAATATTACAATTAGCCCCTGCTTCATATTCCTTATCACCAGCAAATTGGAAAATCTCAATAGATTTTAAAAAATCTTGTTTCACTTCCTTAAAGTTACCAAGCGACATATTTGCCAATCCTATGCAATAATAAGCATAGCCCATTTTTCGCCTGTCTCCCCATTTATTACTAATTGCCAACATTTCTTTACCGTATCCCAAAGCGATATCACCATCCTTATATATCTCCCTATAGCTTAATGTTTCCAGTAATCTGTACCTTAAAGAGTCATTAGTGGCTTTATACAACTCATATTTCAATGAATCAACATTAGGTGCAGGCTTCTTTTGGGCACCTGCAGTCACTGAAAAAAATAGAGCGCATATCAGTAAGTAGGACTTCATCAATCAATATTATGAAAATATTTATCTATTCATATTCCCAAATACTTCCTCACGCTTTGCACGCAAGCCCTTAGACATACCAACAGCTATTTCCTGCTCGCCATTTCTTAGACCCTCCATTGCTTCGGCAAGGAATTCGCTTATGGGTATACCACCGTGCGATTCTGTTTTGTCTGCCCTGCGCTCATGGCCCAGTTCGGTATCTACCGATGGTGGAATAATCTCAATTACCTCTATCCCAGCCCCTTTTAGTTGGTGCCTCAATGAAAGGCTATACGAATGCATGGCCGCCTTGGTAGCACAATAAATGGGCATAAATGCAATAGGCACAAATGCCAGCCCTGATGAAATATTAATGATGGCTGCATTGGGCTTATTGGCCAGGTGCACAGCAAATAAGGAAGCCAGTTGCACCGGTGCTATGAAATTAGTTTCCATTTCTTCCCTTACCCTTGTGAGGTCCAAAGGTTTTGTAAGGTCAGTTGCCAATTGCATGCCGGCATTGTTAATTACCACATTCAGGTCGGGGTAGTTAGCGACAGCCCAGGTGCATAGTTCCAGGCGGTGGTCTTCAATAGCCACATCGCATACCATGGTCACCATACCGGGAAATTGCTCCTGCATTTCAGCCAGCCTGTCGGCACGGCGGCCACATATAATTACGGTATTGCCATCCTTATAAAACTGCTCGGCAAAAGCACGTCCCAGGCCCGATGTGCCGCCTGTTATCAAAATAGTATTACCCGATATTTGCATTATTTGTGGATTGTTTAGCCAAAGGTAGGGAAGTTAAAAGGTAAAATTCGGCAAGAAAAATTGGGCACTCATGATGATATTGGTAAAGGTTACAACCAACACAAAATTTATTAGCCCATTATGCGTTTTCTTTATTTAATCGTCATTCCTTAATAATTATGTAGATTTGAACCTTTACAAATCCCCCAAAATCGTATCGGCAAATACTATCCATATCTACTGCTTGTCCTGCTGGCAATTCCCCTGTTCTTTTTAAATGTACATGAGGGGCATTCGTGGGGTGGAGATGACTATGCCCTCTATATAAAGGAGGCAGAGAATTTAAGCAAGGGTATCCCTTTTTATAAAACCGGCTTTGTATTTTATACTCGTAATATCTGTTTTTCACCGCCGCAATACCCACCGGGTTTTCCACTATTATTGGCACCTATTGTAAAAATATGGGGGCTATCTATTAAGCCTATGTGCTATTTCAACACAGTGCTATTAATAGCCTTGATGTTGGCTATGATGGCCTGGTTCAGGAAACAAATGGGAGTGGTAGCGGCTATTTGCACCACACTGCTTATAGGCTATAGTGGTATAATGGTTGATATAAAACAATGCGTATGGTCTGACCTGCCATGTCTGCTGTTTGTGATGCTCTACCTACTCTACAGACGCTCAGATGTATTCAAGCCCACACGCATTGGCTTACTAATAATATTAAGCACAATGGCGGTAATGATTCGCACCCAGGCCATATTACTAATAGGTGCAGAAGTATTGCTCCTGATTTACCATGTTACTATAGCACTATATAAACGCATGCCCGTTAACAGGTCTATACTGCTACCTGGGGCATATATTGCTATGGGTATGCCTATAGTGCTTTATCTGGTCAATAGGTTTATTTTCTATACGCCACTATCAGCCGGGGGATTCTACCTCAACTACCTGAAAGAAGTAGCACATACAGGCATCCCTGAATTATTCCGCAACAATGTAAATTTTCTGGTACAGACAATCAACGGTTTCTTCTATTATGAAACTGATAATGGATTCCGGACAGCACTGGTGAGCATTATGCAAAGTGCAGGATTGATATTAACCATAATCGGTTTTATGGTATCGGTTCGTAAGGGTTTAAAAGTAGAAGACCTGTTTTTCTGCCTAATGATTGGGCTGATGCTCTACTACCCCATCCACGACAGCCGCTATTTTTTGCCTGCAATAGCCATAGTATATTACTACTGCTACCTTGCCCTGCAAAAAATACTGCCGGCATTAACCTCAAGCCCCACCCGGAAAATAGGCATTGCCATAACACTGGCCTGCCTTGTAATCGGCTTCAAATACCTCAAAAGCACCACCAACCCACCCATTGGTTACGTGCCTGCAGCCAAAGATTATCAGGCCTTCCGCTATATACAAGACCATGTGGGCGATAGTGAACTGATTTTATTTTCACGTCCCCGTTTTCTTACCCTTTATACCAACAAAAGGAGCATGGTGCAGGCATGGCTATTACCAATGGAAGAAAACCATAAGCTATTCGACAGTATGAATGTAAAATATGCGCTAACCGTGAAAGGCCTGGCTGATGGTTTTAACAACCACTACCTTGCCGAGGTGCAGCACCCGCTTGATAGTGTGGTTATAGCAGAGGGATATACCTTGTATAGATTGCGGTAATTAAGGTTTACAATTTTACTATGCCATACACAAAGCATTCTAAGGATTTGAATCCAATTATCTATCCATTTAATGTAATTTTCGCCCATGGCATTTTATGATTAGAGTTGGGCGTAGTCTCCCGACTACGTCCTGGAGGCAGCAAGTCTCCCGACTTGCGAAATCAGCTATGCCAATCATGTAATAATAATGAACAGGGTATAATTTTAGATAACCCAACGTGTTGGGCGTAGTCTCCCGACTACGTCCCGGTGGCAGCAAGTCTCCCGACTTGCGAAATCAGCTATGCCAATCATGTAATAATAAT
>CANGSR010000288.1 GCA_947456055.1 Chitinophagaceae bacterium | reverse complement strand
GATATTAGTATTGACAAACAAGGATCGCTTAGTTTAGTTCTAAGTTTTAATGTCAAATTCCCCATTTTGATATTTTAAACCCATAAGCAACTTTTCCGATTTTTTTACCACAATAATTCCTGAAGAACCAGAACCATTGCCCCATTTCTCAAAAATTCATTTTTCTAAAAATGGGGCATTATGGCATGAAATGGGGATTTGACAAATTTTGAATTTGTCAAAACGGGTCCAAGGCGACTATGCGAATTTGCTAAACGAAAGGATTGTTCGTGGGAAATACCAGTCAATTGCAGACTAATAGTTTACCAGTTATCTTTATTACCTGCTGCTTGTTGCAATGATGACATTAATGCAGTAAATTTCTCATCAAAATCAATATAAATCCGTCTCTTCCATTTGGCACTACCAACACCCTTTAATGTTTCTAATGGGGCATTAATCACTCCGACTATATAGCTGAACTGTGTTGCTTTGACCTTGAACTTGCCTTCTTTAAAACTAAAATTGATTTTAAAATTTGTGCATGGCCGGTAGGACTGGGCACCGAATTGATTCAATAGCAATACATCAGAGGTAGATATATTTTCATTGTTTAAATCATCAAATGAAATATTATTATCTACAGTTTTCAGATTTGCATCTATCCACAGTTTTACCCTTTTGTACAAGTCCTTTTGGGAAACACCCGGATACTCAAGAACTTTTTCATACATAAGATTGCCCGACACATCCCTTGTGAGGCTTGTTGGGGGCTCATTATTGTCCTGGGCTATCAATGAACCAAAGGTAAAAAAACATAGAACGAATAAAATTATGGGCTTTCTCATGGAAGCAAATTTATTTTAGGCTAAAGGTATTATTGAATTTTATTCCTGCAAATTCTTGCAGCTTTCGAAAGAAAAATTAACATTGGACAGTAGCTGTGACAGACATACAAAACCCTTTTTTCACAAAATAATTCACTTTCGTCTATTTGTGCTGATTGGATATTATTTTTGCCCCATCAGCCATTCGCAATCCATATTAGAATCACCAATTGAGTTTTTGAGGGGCGTGGGCCCCCAGAAGGGGGAACTATTGCGCAGCGAATTGCAGATCAGCACTTTTGAAGACCTGCTCTACCATTACCCCTACCGGTATTTCGACCGCACTAAAATCTCTAAGATAGGTAGTATTGATAGTTCTACAGAGTTCGTACAAATTGCGGGTACCCTCGTAAATATTTATGAGGAAGGTGAAGGCCGCAAGAGAAGGCTGGTTGCCATGCTTTATGACGATACTGCACAGATTGAGCTACTGTGGTTCCAAGGGGCGCAATGGATGAAGAAATCGCTGAAGGAGAATGAGCGATACCTTGTTTTTGGCAAGGTGAGTTCGTTTAATGGCATTTATAATATCGCCCACCCAGAAATTGAGGTCTGGAATCCCGAATCAAATATTTCGGGCATGCAACCTGTCTACCCTACTACCGAAAAATTAAGGTTGAAGGGGGTAACTAACCGTTCTTTTGCAAAATTGACCCAGGCATTGTTTGAGCGGGTAAAGATTGGCGATATACCTGAAATCTTGCCGGGTGATATTTTAAGCCAATACAAACTCTGCAATAGACTAGCCGCCATCAAGTGGATTCACTTTCCTGATACTGAAGAACATGAGGCATTGGCACGGTACAGGCTAAAGTGGGAGGAATTATTTATCAGCCAATTGCAGATAGCCAGGATTAGGTTGCAGCATATAGCACAGGTGGGCTGGAAGTTTGAACGTGTGGGTCCGGGTTTCAATGAATTCTTTAAAAACCATCTACCATTTGAATTAACCAATGCCCAGAAAAGGGTTTTGAGGGAAATAAGAACAGACACTGGTAGTGGCAAGCAAATGAACCGCCTGCTACAGGGTGATGTGGGCAGTGGTAAAACTATTGTAGCCATAATGTCTATGCTGCTGGCCATTGATAATGGTTTCCAGGCATGTATTATGGCCCCTACAGAGATATTGGCGCAGCAACACTATATGGGCATTTCAGGATTGCTCAAAGAAATGGGTATTGAGGTACAATTGCTTACAGGGTCGGTAAAAGGAAAACTACGCAAACAAATATTGGCCAACCTTATGGATGGCACCTTACCTATAGTGGTGGGTACGCACGCCCTGGTGGAGGATACGGTTCAGTTTAAAAACCTGGGTCTGGCAGTAATAGATGAGCAACACCGTTTTGGGGTAGGACAAAGGGCCCGCCTGTGGAAAAAGAACGACATGCCTCCACATGTGTTGGTAATGACTGCGACACCTATTCCCCGCACATTGGCTATGACCATGTATGGCGACCTTGAAGTATCGGTAATAGATGAACTACCACCGGGAAGGAAAGAAATTAAGACCGTACACCGAAAAGATGCCTTGCGGATGGGTGTAATGGAATTCATCCGCAAAGAGGTAGATAATGGCCGGCAGGCATATATAGTGTACCCACTGATAGAAGAATCGGAAAAGCTGGACTATGAAAGCCTGATGGCTGGTTATGAGCAGGTGAAAATATGGTTTGACGAGAATAAATATAAGGTGGCCATGGTACATGGCAAACAAAAGGTAGAGGAGAAGGAACGCAATATGGCCCGCTTTGTAAAAGGTGAAGCTAATGTGTTGGTAGCCACCACAGTAATTGAGGTGGGGGTAAATGTGCCTAATGCATCGGTGATGCTTATTGAGAGTGCCGAACGGTTTGGCCTGTCGCAAATGCACCAGTTGAGGGGACGTGTTGGCCGTGGTGCCGACCAAAGCTATTGCATACTCCTCACTGGCAATAAAATATCGGAAGAGAGCTATAAACGGATACAAATAATGGTATCAACCACTGATGGTTTTAAGATAGCAGAGGAAGACCTCAAAATGCGTGGCCCTGGTGACCTACATGGCACCCAACAAAGTGGGGTATTAAAATTCAAACTGGCCGATATAGTATTGGATAGTGGAATACTGGAACAGACCCGTGTGGCTGCCCAAAATCTATTAGCCGCCGACCCTACTCTTAGCCAACCAAAAAACCAAATGCTGAAATATGCTCTTTCGCAGGCAGGCAAGCAGCAACAGCACCACTGGGGCAAAATTAGTTAATAAATCACCTATTTAACCTATTCATTTTATTCCTTCTACCTAACAAATAAGTGTATATACACAAGAATATAAAGGGCATACAAAGATCATCTTGTTTAAATACGTTTATACTTCAATGAACCACAAGTTTTATTTCTTGGAATTTCAATAAATTGTTTACAATTTCTATCCAGTAAGCTCAAAAACAATGTTTACCAATGCAGAATTTTTAGTGCTGAAAAAGGCATTAATCCCCACAGAATTTAAGATTAAATTATTATTTGCCAATAGTCTGTAATACCTTTGTCATAAAATCACTTACAGGTATTGCAATGGACAAGGACCACTTCAAGAAAATTTCTTTTGCCGGTTTACTAGTTACTTTAGGAATAATTTTTGGCGACATAGGAACATCTCCCCTATACACAATGCAGATTCTCATTAAAGAAGGGGGGCATATGAGAGTTGGTGGTCTTACTACACACGATTTGGTTCTTGGTTGTATCTCCTGCGTATTCTGGACACTGACTTTACAAACCACTTTTAAGTACATATTAATCACACTACAGGCAGATAACAAAGGTGAGGGCGGTATTTTCTCCCTTTATTCTCTCGTTCGTAGATATGGTAAGAAACTAATGTTTCCGGCTATGATAGGTGCCGGCACCCTGCTTGCTGATGGTATTATTACTCCCCCTATCACTGTATCATCTGCAATAGAAGGGCTTGGCATCTACGATAAATTGAAAAATGTAATAGTACCTGGTAATGATTTGGTGATACAAATTGTATTAACCATCATTATAGCATTATTTATTTTCCAAAGGTTTGGCACAAAGGTAGTTGGTGGTGCATTTGGACCAATTATGTTCCTATGGTTCCTGATGCTAGGCTCTCTGGGATTATACCAGGTTATCCATTTCCCTAAAATATTAATGGGTTTAAGCCCTTACTATGGGTTCAAATTATTGACCGCCCATCCTGAAGGATTTATGCTATTGGGTTCTGTATTTCTATGTACAACAGGTGCTGAGGCATTGTACTCCGACCTTGGTCACTGTGGATTGAAGAACATACAAGTAAGCTGGATTTTTGTAAAAACTACGCTTGTACTTAATTATTTAGGGCAGGGTGCATGGGTATTAATGCAGGGTGATGTAAAACTACCTGCTAATGTAAATCCATTCTTTATGATTGTGCCACATGGCAATGGCTTCCTACTCGCCACCATTATTATGGCAACTATGGCATCCATTATTGCTAGTCAGGCATTAATAAGTGGTTCTTTCACGTTGATAAGCGAAGCAATAAGTCTTAATTTCTGGCCTAAGGTTAAGGTTAAATACCCTACTACAGTAAGAGGTCAAATTTATATCCCCAGCATCAACTGGATGCTATGTACTGGTTGCGTATTGGTAGTTTTCTATTTCAAGACTTCAGAAAACATGGCTGCCGCTTATGGTTTTTCCATTACCGTGGCTATGTTGATGACCACCATACTTATTTACTATTTCCTTAGGTATGTGAAGCACTACCCTCTTTACCTGGTAAGTATGATATTGTTGGTATTCCTTACTGTAGAATTCTCATTTTTCATTGCCAATATCCAAAAGATCGTCAATCTAAAGTTCTTCCTGGTATTTGAGTTCTGCCTTATATTCATGATGTATATATGGTATAGGGCTAGGAAAATCACTAACCGGTTCCTGAAGTTTGTAAATATGAAGGATTACATAACCCTGCTTGATGACCTTAGCAAGGATACCAGTGTATCTAAATTTGCTACCCATGCCATTTACCTTACCAAAGCAAATAATACATTCCAGATTGAAGAACGCATCATTTATTCCATATTTAGCCATAAACCAAAGCGTGCCGATTTCTATTGGTTTGTGCATGTGGAGCGTACTGATGAGCCTTATACCATGGAGTATACCCTTGAGGAGCTGAAGAAAGACAAGGTGATAAGAGTTGAATTCAGGTTAGGATTCCGTGTACAGCCAAGGATAAACCTGATGATGCGTAAGGTATTAAAGGAGATGGTAGCAAATAACGAGCTGGATTTAAGTAGCCCCTATCCATCGTTACATAAGCACAATCTTGCTGCCGACTTTATATTTGTAATATTAGAGACCTTCCTATCTACAGATAATGAGTTTGAGGTAAGTGATGGATTTATTTTGCATAGTTATTTCTTCCTGAAGCATTTATCATTGTCAGATGATAAATCTTTCGGACTTGATACTAGCGAGACCCGTACAGAAAAAATACCTATGGTGGTTGCACCAATTACAAAAATGGATTTGAAAAGGACTTATTTCAAAATCTATGAGCAATAATCATTCGTAAATAAATATTGTTGCCTGGTGGTAACTTGACTGTACCATAAGGCTATAAAAAAGCACATTAGTCCAGGAATTTAAAAACTCAAAACAGAAGATTATATTAAAATACAATCAGTTAACGTTTGCTTATTTAATAAAGATTATTCGACAAAATCCATCAGAATTAGATACTTTTACCACAAAAACCGCCCCTAATAACCGGACGACTTTTATTACCAAATAAATACATCTTACAAACATATGCTATCAGTAACATACTTCTTTAGGGAACCACGCAAAACAGGCGTGTCTATAGAGGGTATATTTAAGCTGGTAGGTGAATGCTTGAAAAATAAGGTCAATATCAGGGAATTCTATTGCGACCCTAATATGTCGAGGGTGCAAAATACCCTTAGGGCGGGTAAATTTTCGAGTGAAATTAATCATATTACAGGTGACATACATTTTCTGGCACTAGGACTTAGGGGCAAAAAAAATGTACTTACCGTACATGATTTAGGGCATTATGATACATTGAAAAAGAGGAGTTTCCTGAAACACCTTATTTATAAATTGTTTTGGTACGAGTATCCGCTAAAGTATATCTCTATAGTAACTGTGGTATCAGAATTCACCAAAAAGAAGCTGATAGAATACTTTAATGTACCTGAAGATAAAATAAGGGTAATCTACGACCCTATTAAACCTGTTTTTCAATTTTCAGAAAAACAGACTATAAATTCAAAACCCAGAATATTAATGCTGGGAACCGGTAAGCACAAGAATTTAAATAACCTGATAGAAGCTTCCAAAGGTTCTGGTTTCCATTTAGACATTATTGGGTGGCCTAGCGATGAGGAAATTGCCAAGCTAAAGGAATATGGCACATCGCATACCATTTACAACCGGCTATCTGATGAAGATGTTTACCAACGCTATATAGAATGTGATGTTTTGTTTTTTGCATCCTTCTATGAGGGATTTGGGATGCCGATAATAGAGGCCCAATCAGTAGGGAGGCCGGTAATTACCAGCAATCTGGGTGCTATGAAGGAAGTGGCAGGTGATTCAGCGGTATTAGTTGATCCAAATAGTCCTGAGGAGATAAGAAATGCGGTATTGAAGTTAGTGGGTGACCGTAGTTTTTATAATGAAATGGTGGAAAGGGGTAAGGCAAACATTACGCCGTATCAATATGAAATTATTTCGGAGCAGTATCTTAATGTTTACAAGGAATTAGCCTAGAATACAATTATTGCAAGCAAATAACAAAACTAAAATTGAATACATCTAAAAATATAGTT
>CANGSR010000287.1 GCA_947456055.1 Chitinophagaceae bacterium | reverse complement strand
GTTGAGGAAAAACTAGCATTAGAACAATTCAAAGCACGAAATTGAACAAATCCATTACACCTTCTAAGATACTATGTTTAGAAATAGGCTTACTTCTGCAATTTCCTAAACAAATGGATTTAGGATAAGCAAATTATCCACCTTCATGCCATGTTGCATATCCTCAGAATACAATATATTACAACCGGATTCTATTGCTGAGGCTACAATTATGGAATCAAAAATCTGAAAATAAAATCTTTTTACTAATATTGATGCTGCTAACAGTGTGATACTTGTTACTGAACTTATTTCACAGCCCTTGAGTAATTCAGCACTATATAATAGTATATCAGCTTTGCTTATGGATAATTGTCTGCGGGAAACATTAATGAATTCAGATATAACCTGGGTAGATACTATAGGATTATCAGAAAGGATATCCATTGCTAAAGCCCTTTTACCCAATGCTGATTTATCATGTAAATAAAGCAATACATTGGTGTCAACCGCACAAACATTATTAGTCATAATTATTTGCTTCGTCACGGTTAAATTTATAATTACTCAAATCCACCAACTTATCTTTAGTAAGATTATCAATTTGGCTTAATCGTTTTTGCTTATCACTAATTGCCTTTATCGTATAGTTCTTATCCTCCTCTTCAATCTCAAAAGCAATAATTTCAATTACCTTACCCAGCATATCATCCGGTAGGTGCAAAGTATAAGAAGGTGCTGCTGAGGTAATTATCTGACGATACATAAGAATGTAAAAATACAACATTTTAATAAATAACAGGCCCTTAGATTGCCAGTCAATCAAGCCTGTACTTAATTTTCCTTGAATTGATTAGGGGTAATAAGTGATTATTTAATGTTAATGGGCTATTCAGAAATTATACTTCAAATAACTTAGTTTAAAGGTAAATCTTTCCTTAATTAAATCTCCTACGCCATTGCTCCATTATGTTGTTGAATTCATTCAAAGACATAACATCCTTTTCAGCAGGTTCATTGGAAAGCAAGGTTAATTCCTGCAAATCTGGCTCAGATAATAATTTTGACAGATCTGATTGGCTTTCTAATGAATAGGATAATTCCTCACCTAACATGCGTAGAATATCCTCATCATTTACTGAGTTTATCTTGGTTATAAGCTGTTGTTGCATTTGTTGAATACTCATACCATTTGTATTTGCTTGAATTCAAAGTTAAGATTTGTATTTTAATGTCGGCAATGTCATTTGGGAGAGGTTTTTAAACTATCTTATATTCTTTGTATGTTTATTACAAATTTCTGGTGATGAAGAACCAATATGTTACTGATGGGCGAGGTCAGAAAACTGCTAAAAAATTAACGCCAAAACAGAAAAAATGGGTTAATGATTTTAAATCCTCATTAACTGAAGTCGATTTGCATTTGCAGTGCAAAATAAAACTCAAATCAGCTAAACAATTTTTGGATGAGCTTTAATATTGTAGTTCATCATCATTTGAAAGAGAAGTAAAGACTTTAAAGAAAAAGTACCCTTCTTTACACTATCATTTCCAAAATCCATGGCATCCTAATTCTTAATCTGAAACACCAATTTATAACATATTGGCAAATGACGAAAAATTATGGTTTAAAATCCTCCTTACCCATATACTTTTTCAATGGTGTATCACTACAACCGGGATAAAACACCAATTGATAACTCTTCGCTGTCTCATCTATTTTACCATTATAATTGGCTACATGATGTGCATGGATATAATCTAAATCTGCCTTGGGCAGCTCCCTTCTTTTACTGGTAATATCAAATAAATACTGTGCCTGTTTAATATCAAAGATATTGATGGTAAGGTTATTGATGCCCGTCTTCGTTTTCACATCTGCAACTATATACCTGCACCATGCCTTAAAATCATCCTTTGCCGGATCAACGATATTAATAACCACAGAATATAAGTTACCTGTATCGCCATATTTAATTAACTGATAATCAATCTTCGTTTGCTGCCCATTAGCTTTGGTAGCCAGCAGGCACAATGCTAATACTAAAAAGTGCTTCATACAACAGATTTTAATACAAATCTAATAACCCCGGCAATACGGAATCATATAATTGCCCAAAATAGCTAGAACCGTTTTACCAACCATAGGTTAGTATATAATATCATCAGAGAATACTTACGAACCAGTTTATGATTTCAATTTGGTGTACATAGCCAGTAGAGGTGCGGTGGGGAAATTGAGTAAGAATAATGTGAAACAAAAAAATGGATAAACTACAGATGTAGCCTATCCATTTTTGGGTATTGAATATTATAACTAATAAATCGACAACTGGCTTTTCTTGATAAACTCAGCCGCATAGGTGCGAGCTTCGGTATCGGTATTTTGGTAGTCGTCGAGGGTGGGGTGCTCTATGAAGGTGACACATTCCAGCGTCTTTTCAATCATATCACTCATTTCAAGGAAGCCTACCTTGTTTTGAAGGAAGGCATGTACTACCATTTCGTTGGCGGCATTGAGTACACAGGGTGCATTACCACCACGGAACATAGCTTCCTTGGCTATAGCCAGATTGCGGAAAGTTTTATAATCAGGTGGTTCGAAAGTCAGTTTTGGGAAATCCTTAAAATCGAGGCGCTTGTAGTTGTTCTGAATCCTGTGGGGGAATGCAAGGGCATACTGGATAGGTAGTTTCATATCTGGCAGGCCCATCTGTGATTTGATAGAACCATCTACAAACTGCACCATGGAATGGACAATAGACTGTGAATGGATGATTACATCTATCTGCTCGTTTTTCATACCGAAAAGCCATTTGGCCTCTATCACTTCCAGTCCCTTATTCATGAGGGTTGCACTATCTATAGATATTTTGGCACCCATGCTCCAGTTTGGATGCTGCAATGCATGACTAGCCTTTACATTTACCAGGTAATTAGACTTGCGCCCCAGGAATGGCCCACCAGATGCGGTAAGTATCAATTTCTCTACCTTGTTGAGGTCTTCACCTATCAGACATTGGAAAATGGCTGAGTGCTCACTATCCACAGGTATGATATTCACTCTTTTTTCTTCGGCAAGTTTCATCACCAGTTCTCCGGCTACAACGAGGGTTTCCTTGTTGGCAAGGGCAATGGTTTTTCCGGCCTCTATAGCAGAGATAATAGACCTGAGGCCTGCAAAACCAAGTATAGCACCTAACACCACATCTATACCCTCCCATTTTACCACATCTACCAATGCCTGCTGGCCTGCAAACACCTTGATGGGCAACATCATGAGGGCATCCTTAACTTCCTTGTATTTTGACTCATCGGTAACTACAATAGCATTGGGTTTGAACTTACGTGCCTGCTCTATAAGTAGGGCGGCGTTGCTGTTGGCTGTAAGTACTTCCACTTCAAAAAGGTCGGGATGGGCGGCTACCACCTCAAGCGCCTGTGTTCCCACCGACCCTGTTGACCCCAAAATTGCTATTCGCTTCATAAGGATATTTTATTGGCTCAAAATTACTATTTCCAAAGGTATTCAAAATTTCAACCCGAAAATTTTAATACAGGTTGATGTGGATAAATGAGGTGGTAAATAGGAATCATGACACCCTCGATTATAAAAATTGCCTCCATTTTTGAATGTGCTTGGGTAATTTAATTAGGATGCATCGAGATGCAATCCTTCCGGGAAGGAGCACTTGTTATAATTCCAAGTTACGATGGTGGGGATCATAGCTGCATAGTGTATTTCAAAATACCCCATGCGTTCCATATAAATACTTAAATGTGAGAAATCTGTATTAATGGAGCAAAATGGTGGTTTATTCGGGTAAAAACCGATTATATTCAAGTTTACAATAATAAACCAACTTTTATCATAATATTGTAATAAAAAAGTCGTAAAAATGTTTTGAATTAAGTAATTTCTAACTATTTTTGCTAGCATTATTGGTATGTTACCATTTTATGTTCAAACTGTTAAAAGATTATTAGCTAATAGCATTTTTGATAGAAATGGTTAGAAAGCACTCAATACACCACTGAAAATGACAAAGAAAATAGTAATAACATCAAAAAATACAAAAGCGATTGCCTTTTTTGAAGAACTCTCTAAGCACAAAGAAGAGATCAAGAAGAAATTAATAGCTAACAACACAACAAAGGCTATTATTAGGTGATTACAGAAGTATATCATTATACAATCGAAGAGATTGAAGGTTTGATAATTTATGACTTTACAACCCTAAGTGGGGTTGTTTATAAAGTCATATTTGATTACAACCATTTTCGTGAAAACCTGCCGGACTTTCCCCAATTATTAGGTAATGGATATGATTTTGCCTTTTACTGCATGAGCGATAAGCTGATAATAGATGGTGCTGCGGAACGGAATAAACGTGCTAATGATACCAAGATATCATCTACCATTACTTCAATAATTTGTCATTTCTTCGATACCCAGGACTCCAGCCTGATTTTATTATTTCAATGTGATTCTTCTGATAAAAAGCAACTATTCAGGCATGCGCTTTTTCAAAGGTGGCACAGGAAATCGTCACATAAAGCCCAAATCCACATAAAGACTATACAGGTTGAAATCCAGGTTGGAAAAGGAGTCACAGATAACCGATTTATGGGTTATCTGTATTCATCAGCAAATCCGAATTTAGAAAAAGTAATTATGGAATTTGAGGACTTTTTAGGCAATATGATTAATTCAAACGTTAAATAGGTTTTATCTCCCAGTTTTTTTATTTTAGCAAAACGGTAATTTA
Organism: Chitinophagaceae bacterium; assembly: GCA_947456055.1. Lineage (GTDB taxonomy): Bacteria > Bacteroidota > Bacteroidia > Chitinophagales > Chitinophagaceae > Nemorincola. The sequence goes on along the minus strand of CANGSR010000287.1, from coordinate 2,008 downwards.
TTAGAGGAAAACAACAATGAATGTTACCTGCAATTAAAAACCGGAGTTTTGTCCTGATATTGTAAAAAATTAATCAGAAATAGCATTGATTTAAGCAAATTTCAACTATCTTTGCACACAGCATTGGTATGTTACCATAGTGTGAGCAAATTGTTAGGGAATTATTATCTCCCTGATGAATTGTGAGATGAAATTGGTTCAAATGCAATAAATGCGAATCTGAAAATGACAAAGAAAATAGTTATTACATCAAAAAATACAAAAGCGATTGCCTTTTTTGAAGAACTCTCTAAGCACAAAGAAGAGATTAAGAAGAAATTAATAGCTAATAATTCCGCCAAAGCTATTAGAAACTAATTTCATTGAGATAATCTCCCAAATTACCCTTCATTCTTACCCGGTTTAGTGCAATAGAGTTAATTGCAGTTCAGGCTTATACTGTATACTGCTGTAAATCAGTAATTTAATTTATAATTCCCACCAGTTAGTAATTGCCGTATTTTCAGATTTATTCTGAAACAAGATATTACAGTATTTAGTACCCAAATCATCTTTCAGCCACAATAGCTATTGCAAGGAGGAAGCTTTCTCGAGCCTGCCTCATTTTGTTCTGTATTTTACTGAATTGACATCAGTAAAGTAAATACCCAAGTTTAGCAAGGGCCTTAACATCCACAAGCCATGCCAATATTCGTAAAGGAAGCCAATGAAGTTCCACATATTATAATTGGTATATCACCTAGGATATACAATATTTACAACCTATTTATTTATGCTGCCTGCTTTTGGTTCTTTATCACTTTTGGGAAAAACAGGTTTTGGCCGAAAGTGACAATGAGAGTTTTGGCATAATTGAATTGGGTGATGGGTTTGTTGAATGGAGGTGCAATGTTTTCTATAAGGGCTGTGGCGAGGCGATTGAGGTCAGGGAGTTCGCATTTGGTATAGGAAAAGCATATGTCATGACCAGGGGCGACTGCTCCGCGCCAACCTGGTTGTGGGGTGATTACGTTTGGATTACTGATGTCGAGCTTGTTATCTAGTAGTTGATGCACATCGGCTTTGATGTTGTGGCTTTCACCGATGGCCAGTAGTTTTATCGGCTTGGTGACATAGGTTTTATTGTCTGTTTCGCATTCATACATTGCATAGATGCCTGGAATATCGGGGAGGCCGTATACGTTGTCTTCGGTCCAGTAGCCATTGATGGTGAGTCCGAATTCGTTTTTGGGTTTTGGTTGAGGTTGAGGGAGGCTGTGGCCGTATTTTGCGGCTAATGCTTCAGCTTGTTTCATGATGTTTTTGTGGCGTATTTCTTCTTCGTCGAGTTCGGTAAATGCCCCAAATGCCTCAACTGTTTTTTCCGGGGCATTTTCAGCGGCTAAAGTTTCTTCGGAAGGCTCCAATTCCGCTACTGCAGCGGGTTCCGGCTGTTGCTGGTTGTAAAATTCCACTGCCTCAGAATGCCCCAATAATGCCCCATCTTTGCCCCAAATGGTGCCATATTCCCAATTTTCGTTGGCGGTTTCGGGCTGGATTTCGGGGACTGATTCCAGTGTTTCTTCTTCGGTTTGCTGTGTTTCTTGTACTAGTTCTGGCTCGGCTATATTTTCTTCCATTGCTTCCAAATTCTCCTTTACAAAGGCTACCTGTTTCTTAGATTTGACAGAAGTTTCCAATTCCCTATCACCGAAATTGCCACGGACATACCGTTTGGCATATTCGGCTACTTTCCAAGATAGGACTTCGTCGGAGCCACTGATAAAGCGGACTAATTCGGTAAAGGACTCCATATAGGAGCCGATGTGGTTTTTGTTGATGTTCTTGACCATGCCCAGGAGTTTGCGTAATTTTTCTACCTCTTCCATAGTGGGTATTTGGTCGTCGTGGTCCCGCTGGCGGATTTTATTGTTGATGGCACCTACGTGGCCGTATATGTCCATCAATATCATGCCGGGTGCTACATTGGCGGCACGTTTCATTTCTTCCCATTTGCCGTTTTTCACCC
>CANGSR010000286.1 GCA_947456055.1 Chitinophagaceae bacterium | reverse complement strand
ATTTGTAATGGGTGAAGCAGCCCTTGGATATAGGGTTATGGTAATCTTTGCCATTCAAGGTTATGTAGTCGTTGTAGGTATGGAAGGGTAGTACATCAGTTACCAGGCTCGCAAATACTGTTTTCTTAAAACCTGAAAATCTGGAGGCTAATACTTCTTCCTGTAGGTGGTTGGGCTTTTCCCAGGTTCTGATGCTGTGGGATTCAGACATGAGTATATGTTGGTTTTTAATTAGGTCTATTAATTTCCTGTTTTTGGCACTCGTGTCGGCCATAGCCGAGTCGGATAGGGAAATATCGGATATCATCTTGTAATAAACATGACATCGGTACCAATCATAGTTGTCGGGGTTGTTGTATTTTCTATTCTGAATAGTCTGTTCTATAATACGCCTGATTTTTTCGGTTTGGGGTTTCACAACTATCTCGGTGAGACTGTTGTTGTTTTCTTCCAGATATATTATTAAATGATTGAGTGTGTCAATATTAACTGGCAAATATCCAAGGCATGAAACTTCAATTTTGATGTTTGGAATTTTCATAGGAATTTCAAATGTTCCATCCAGACCTGCAATAACTCCCTGATTACCATTTCCGAATTTTATGGTTGCAAAAGGAACGGGTTCATGAGTCCGTGCATTAATTACTTTGCCTATCTGTTTTTGTTGCCCCAATGCTAAAATAGGGCTAAGAATACAAAAAATTAACGGCAGGTAATATTTTAGAAGGCTAAGTGGCAAAATTGGAAAATTTCCCGAAAATAATATTTTGTATTTATAAAAGGGGTGGTATCTTTACCAAGACAAAATACTATTATGAAGAAAAAACTTTATTACTCCCTACTAGCGGTTTCTTTTGCGTTAATATTAAATGCTTGTAGTAACGGTGCCTATGTGGCTAATCCTTCAAGTCCGGCTAATCTTTGTATTAATCCATTGAATCCTTTAAAAGCGAGTCAGTTTTCATGGTCAGGTACTCCGCCTTTGAGTGCAACAATTAATGGTAATTCCTGGACACCTGATTCTGTTGGTTGGAGTCTGGATACAGGGTTTAATTATATTTTTGCGAAAAAAGGTAATAATGTTTTGCTGTTAGCAATGAGGAATGTGTATGCAGTAAACCTCTATGGAATGGGTTACCAACAATATGAAAGGTTTGCCTGGTATACAGATAGTTTACCTGGTGCTAACTCTTTCTCCTACAATAATTCTAAATTCTATATTAGCTCATTAGGCAATTCAGGTGAGGTATATGTAACTGAAAATGATAGTGCATTTTTGAAGGGTGAATTTTATTTCCAGGGTAAAAATAATAAAGGAGATATTGTCTGTATTGATAATGGTTTCTTTAATATATCGAAATTTTAGATTAAAAGATATTTAATAAAAATGGGCTAAACCATGCTAGTGGTTAGCCCATTTTTATTTTGGGTTATAATAATGGTTATATTTTTACTTCCTTTGGCAAGAACATACTTGCATTGCCACCATTGCGTATTACATCTCTAACCAATGTAGATGATATGGTGGAGTATAATGGGGAGCAGGTAAGGAAGATGGTTTCAATATCAGGGGCCAGCATACGGTTCATATCAGCTATAGCTTTTTCATACTCAAAATCGCTGATGTACCGAATACCCCTTAATATGAATCTTGCACCTATTGTATGGCAATAGTCTATAGTTAATCCACTATAACTACTTATTACTATTCTTGGGTCATTCTGAAAGATTTCTTTCATCCATAATGTCCTTTGCTCTACAGAGAACATGGGTTGTTTAGATGAGTTGATACCTATTCCTATAATGAGCTTATCAAACAAATGTACTGAGCGTTCTATTACATCAACGTGGCCCTGGGTCACAGGGTCGAATGTTCCGGGGAATAAGCATATCCTCTCCATATTAAATTGTGGGTTGGGTGAAAAATGTAAAATTAGTAGTGCCGTAATTTTTTAGTCTGGTAAACCTCGGATGGTTTTGGTAATTATTTTGTGGTGGGTGTTCCAAAATAAATAAACCTCCTTGTAGTAATAGATTTTTTTCAAAAATTATTTTAGGCAGTTCATCCATATTTTGCAATGCATAGGGAGGGTCTGCAAATATGAAATTAAAGCTGTCGGTGCATTGTTTTAAGTACTTAAACACATCGTTTTTAATGATTGTTACTTCATCAACTATTCCTAGTTCTCCAGTTGTTTTTTTGATAAAATCTATACTTACCCCATCTCTTTCCACAATGGTAAGGTCGTTGGCACCCCTTGAAGCCAGCTCATAAGTAATGCTGCCAGTGCCACCAAAAAGCTCTAAAGTTTTGAGGTCTTCAAAATCGAGCATGTTATTGAGGATGTTGAAAAGGCCTTCCCTTGCTAATTCGGTGGTAGGCCTCGCCGGTATTTTGGCAGGCGGATTAAATCTTCTTCCTCCGAACAGGCCGCCTACAATACGCATTCAAAAAGTTGTAAGGCCAGCGATATGGTTGCATCCCATTTGTTTTCAATTTCACCCTTACCCGACCTTAGACCAGGGAAATATTGTGAAAGAGCATTAAGGGTATCAAATTCTGCGGCACTAACAGTGTCGCACTTAAAGGCTATTTTGGATGGAGATATATTATTTTCCATACAGAAATGCTTGATGCCAAAGGCAATATCTTCGGCACAGGTATAATCGAAAACTTTGTGCCATAATAACTGGCTGTAATTATGTAAGGTTAGGCTAACCTGTTCGTTGGTAATGAATCCATGCAGCTGCAGGCTCATTTTTTTTGTATTCTTAAATTGGTATAAGGCCATTGGTTGAACAGTAGCCTTCCTGAAATTAATTTTTATTAATTCTAATATTCCCTGTGATACGGCATGTACATACCTTGCCTTATCATCCTCAAGATGAAAAGCACTAACCATATCACGGGCTTCAATAAAATGTAATTTCTTCAGCCAATCTTTTGCTGCTTTTTCCTCATAGAGGTCATCTGGCACTACAAAGTTCTTGTCACTACAAATAAATACAGCCTTTACTTTTTCCTTATTGGTAAATAATAATTCCTGTGAAATGAGGTATTCAAAAAAATCAATTTCCCAAACAGGCTTATTACTATTATAGCCGGTATAATGAATTATAAGAAGTTCTTTAGTAGCACTAAAGCCGGCTACCATTATGCCTCTTTGTAAAATTGCACATATGACATAGCTTACTTTCGAAGATAAATCACTTTCTTCGCGAACATTATAAACCTGCTCGAATGTATTTTTACTTACCGTTGCCATACTTTCCTGCAATTATAGAATAAATTTGCAAAATTATTGAATCTGGGGGATAAACTATTATTATTAATCATAGTTCCCCCTAGCATAAGCAGGAATAAAAGTATCTATGAACAATTTAGGCGTATCTGCATCAAATAAACAAATCATCCGCTTAGCAGCACCCATATCCCTGGCACTCTTAATTCCCCAATTAAGTTTCTTTGCCAATACTGTTTTTTTGGGAAGGTTGGGAGAGCGTGAACTTGGGGTAAATGGCATTACAGGTGTTTTTTACCTAATACTATCAATGATTGGTTATGGGTTGAGCAGTGGTATGCAAATACAGATGGCGAGAAGGGCAGGAGAGGGAGATAAAAACGGACTGGCACAGTTACTGTCTAATGGCTCAATGCTATCGGTAATGTTCTCATTAGGCCTTATGATGATTACCTTGTGGGTAACACCATTACTCTTTAGCTTTAGCTTAAGCGATAATTATAATTTTGCTTTGAGTGTCAATTATACCTATCTGAGGGTATGGGGTTTGCCTTTTTTATTAATATCCCAGCTTTTCTGTTCCTTTTTTATAGCTATTGGCCAATCAAGGATGCTTATTTATGGATCCTTTGTTGCTACCTTAGTAAATGTGGTTTTTGATTATCTGCTCATTTTTGGTAAGATGGGCTTTCCCAATATGGGTTTTAATGGGGCGGCTGCAGCATCAGTAATTTCGGAAGTGCTTTATTGTTGCACTATGGTGGGCATATTTTTCTACCACAACCACCATAAGGAATACAATATCTTCCGGTTTCGCCACTTTGATTTTGAATTATCAAGGCGTACCCTAAAGGTTGCTTCCCCACTTATTGTTCAGTTTATGTTTAGTATTGGTGGCTGGCTTATTTTCTTCATTTTTATCGAGCATCTGGGTAAGCAGTCATTGGCGGCTTCTCAGGTATTGCGTAATATATTTGGTATAGTAGGGGTTGGTACCTGGGCTTTAGCTACAACCTGCAACACTATGGTAAGCAATATAATAGGGCAGGGAAGGCAGAGGGAAGTGATGCGGATAATATTGAAGATTTGCAAGCTTAGTCTTATTTATGCTGTAGTTATTTGTGTGTTACTGCTTGCATTTTCAAGCCAGTTCCTATCTATTTATACCAATGATGCCAGTCTTATAGCCTTTTCAATACCAAGCTTGCAAGTGATAATTGTGGCCACTTTAATCATGTCGCTTTCTACAGTGGTGTTTAATGGGGTAGTAGGAACAGGGAATACCCTGGTAAATTTGACTACTGAAATTTGCTGTGTTGGGGCATATCTCATTTATTGTTACTTCGTCATTTATAAGTGGCAAAGTCCGCTTTATTTATGTTGGGGTGCTGAATTTGTTTATTGGTCTTCATTATTGTTGTTCTCAGTAATCTATCTTAAGAGTGGTAGGTGGAAAAATAAGGCTATATAGGTACGTTTCTAATTTCAAATTACATTTGGCCTAATAATTAATTTTAGATTGTGGGAACCCCGGCATACAATACTCATCTAATAAAAACTGAGGCTCAAAGGCTGGGGTTTATGAGTTGTGGTATAGCTGTGGCTACCCAACTTGAAGATGATGCCCGTAGGCTGGAGAATTGGCTATACAAGGGACATCAGGCTGGTATGGGGTATATGGAACGGAATTTCGACCTTAGGGTTGATCCCAGGAAACTAGTGCCTGGTGCCAGATCGGTAATAACATTGCTCCTTAATTATTATCCCATCGCTACCCAGATACAAGATACCCCAAAGATTGCCAAATATGCCTATGGCACTGATTATCATTATGTAATTAGGGATAAGCTAAATGAACTGTTGCATTTTATCAAAATCAATATAGGGGAGGTGGATGGACGTGGTTTTGTGGACAGCGCACCTGTTTTAGAGCGTAGCTGGGCAGTGAGGAGTGGACTGGGGTGGGTAGGTAAGAACGGTAATTTGATATCGAAGCAAGTAGGGTCTTTTTTCTTTATTGCTACTCTTATATCCGACCTTGACCTTGTAGCCGACCAGCCTTTTGTGACGGATCATTGTGGTACCTGTACCCGGTGTATTGATGCCTGCCCTACGAATGCCATAGTATCTCCATCAGAAATAGATGCAAATAAGTGTATATCCTACCTAACCATTGAATTGAAGGATGCATTGATACCTGATGAGTTTCATGATAAAATGAAGGGATGGTTGTTTGGTTGCGATATATGCCAGGATGTATGCCCCTGGAACCGCTTTTCAAGACCCCACTCTGAAACTGCTTTTACGCCAGTTCCGGAAATTTTGAACCTGTCACTAGCTCAATGGGAGGAAATTTCGGAGGATAATTTCAATAAGGTATTTAAGAATTCACCAATGAAACGTTCGAAATGGAAGGGGATTCAACGAAATATACAAGCTATTAAGGGCTAGCCCTCCAGGAATATGGATATGACTATCATCCTGCTTTTTAGGGTATTTATTGCATTGGTGAGCTGGATGCCATGGTCATAAAACAATTGGTTGGTAAGGCCCTGGCTTAATTTGATTTCAGGTGAAAAGATAAAATTCGGGTTGAAAAATTCAAAGCCTACCCCAATTTCATAGCCGAAATCAACCGGGCTTACTTTTAGAAATTCATCGGGCCTATGTGACCGGGCATTTGCTGCCAAATCATAATCAAACTTGCCACCAAGTAAACCGTAAAACCTGAAATTCTTAATTCGGTCGCTTTTAAATTTTAGTTGCACGGGCAAGTGCATGTAAATGGATTCAATAGTACGATCAGATGTGCTGTCTTTGGGGTATCCGTAATCAAAAGCCAACCTTTTTTCTGCAAATGCCAATTGTGGTACAAAACGCAAATCCATGAAATTAGTTAATTTGAGATTGCCAATCAGACCAAGATTGAAGCCCGGCATCCATTTAGGTTGTATTCGTTTAAATGTGTCGGTATTGGCAAATGATTGTGTATAACTGATTTGATATACTGAGTAATTCATTCCAAACGTGATGCCGAAATAATAGGGCTTATCATCGTGGTCTGGCATGCATAAAACTGGTCTTTGGGCAACAGCAGCATTGGCAATAAGTAAAATTGGTATTATTATTGATAATATACTGGTGCGCATGAATCAAGTTGTTATGCTATTAACGCAAAATGCGAAGATACAGTATGTTGTTTGTTAAGTTGGCAATAATGGTCACATTGAAATAACAAATCTTTGCAAAAATTGACGGTTGAATAGTTGTTTATCCCTAACTTTGCATTACAAAATAGATAACAATTGACTCAGGATATCCCCCTGACACTTTGAGAACTACCTGCCCCATCCTTTTGGGGCAGTTTTATTTTATTAACTTTTGGTTGTAAAATTGGTGTTTAATGCTAGATATGTAGCAATACTATTTAATGAGTTGTTTCAATTCTCCATTCTATTGCTATTTTTATATATATTATTTCGAATTATGCTAGTTTGTTGGTTTTGGTTAATCGT
>CANGSR010000285.1 GCA_947456055.1 Chitinophagaceae bacterium | reverse complement strand
GTCTACACAAAACAGCCGGTCTGTGACCGGAATTCAAAGAACCCAAGCTGGACTATAACAAATGCATAATAGAGAACACCCCCCTGAAAACATCATTTAAGTCCTCACTGGCGCGAGTGTTCCGATAGGATCACTCGTGTCTACACAAATCAACCGGTCTGTGACCGGAATTCAAAGAACCAATGCTGAATTACTACGAAAGCCCAATAGAGAACACCCCCCCCTGAAAACATCATTTAATTCCTCACTGGCGCGAGTGTTCCGATAGGATCACTCGTGTCTACACAAATCAACCGGTCTGTGACCGGAATTCAAAGAACCAAAGCTGAATTACTACGAAAGCCCAATAGAGAACACCCCCCCGAAAACATCAGTTAAGTCCTCTCTGGCCCAAATATTCCGCAGGATTGCTCGTGCCAAAACAAACCAACCAGTCTGTGACCGGAATTCAAATAACCAAAGCTGAATTACTACAAAAGCCCAATAGAGAACACCCACCTGAAAACATCAGTTAAGTCCTCTCTGGCCCAAGTATTTCGCAGGATCCCTCATGCCAAAACAAACCAACCAGTCTGCGACCGGATTTCAAAGAACCCAAGCTATACTACTAATAAAGTCACATAGAGAACAATTCCCTAAAAATATCAAAAAAATACCACTAGGTAATACAACACAAATGAGGCTCGAAATCAATCGATTCCGAGCCTCATTTAAAGTTGAATATCACCAAATTACTTCTTACAACAATGCCAAACTCTCCTCAATTGTCTTAATCTTGGCCTGGGCATCAGCATATTTTTTACGCTCATTTTCTATTACTTCAGGTTTGGCATTCTGTACAAAACGCTCATTACCCAGCTTTTTGTCAATACTTGCCATGAAACCCTGATAATAAACCAGGTCTTTTTCCATCTGCAATTTCTGTGCTGTAGTGTCAATTCCGGCAGTAGCAGCAGCCTCAATATAGAGCTTATCAGTCTGCACTACAATAGAAATAGTACCCTGCTTTGGTTCGGTGGTAAATGATATTTCACCGGCATTAATCTGCTTTTTAAGGATATCCTGTACCTTATTGTAAAACGCTTGATTGTCAGAATCAACCCAAAGTTTTATCTGGTCCTTAGGTTTCAACTGGTTTTTATTACGAGTGTCCCTTACAGCTGTAATTAATTCCTGCAGCATAAGCCCGTCTTTCAATATTTGTGCATCAGGTGTAGTTAGCACTGGTAACTGCCTGTTAATCAGGTCATCACCTGCTACCCTATCCTTAAGGATATGATAGATTTCCTCAGTTACAAAAGGAAGGTAAGGATGCACCAATTGCAGCAATTGCTCAAAAATGGCTATTGTGCGGTCATATACATTTTTAGAGATTGGCTGCTCCATTCCCGGCTTAACCCACTCCAGGTACCACGAACAGAAATCATTCCAGATAAGTGAATAAATGGTTTTCAATCCTTCACTCAACCTAAACTCCGCAATCATTTCTGTCAATTCCTGCGATACAGTTGCTAGGCGGGCATCCATCCAGTCCATGGCAAATTTAACCTGGCTATCATCCAGCCCTTTCTGGCAACGTCCTTCCCAACCCTTCACCAGCCTCATGGCATTCCACATTTTATTGCAGAAGTTGCGGCCCTGTTCCAGTTGTGCATCATCAAACAACAAATCATTACCTGCTGGCGATGTAATTACCACACTAAATCGCACCACATCCGCACCATAATCATCTATCATCTTAAGCAAATCGGGCGAATTACCCAACGATTTACTCATCTTCCTACCCTGCTTATCACGCACAATACCAGTGAAATACACCTTATCAAATGGCTTCTTACCCAGGAATTCGTAACCAGCCATTATCATCCTGGCCACCCAGAAGAAAATGATTTCAGGGGCAGTAACCAATGTATTGGTAGGGTAATAATAATTTAAGTCTTTATTGTTAGGGTCTTTATTCCATCCGAAAACCTCCATTGGCCACAACCAACTACTGAACCAGGTATCCAGCACGTCATCATCTTGCCTTAGTTCAGGGTGCTTGGCGGCAAGTTCTGGTTTTTTGGCAGCATATTGGGCATGGGCAGCTTCACTGGTTTGGGCCACATAAAGCCCGCCTTCCAGATCATACCAGGCTGGTATGCGCTGTCCCCACCACAACTGGCGGCTGATACACCAATCCCTTATGGTACCCATCCAGTGTTTATAAGTATTCTTAAACTTAGCCGGGTGGAACTCTATTTCTTCATCTTCTACTACAGCTTTCAGGGCTGGTTTTACCAGTTCCTGCATATTGCACCACCACTGCATACTCAGCCTTGGCTCAATAACCGCATCAGTACGCTCACTAAATCCTACCTGGTTGCTATAATCTTCTTCTTTTACAAAATTACCAGATGTTTTAAGGTCTTCTACAATAGCCTTACGCACCACAAACCTATCCTGGCCAATATATAATTGGGCAGCCTCGCTCATTGTACCATCTTCATTCAGGGTATCTACTACAGGCAGGCCATGTTTCTGGGCAAGGTTATAGTCATTGATATCATGTGCCGGAGTAATTTTCAATGCACCTGTACCAAATTCCTTATCAATATACTCATCAAAAATGATAGGTACACGCCTGTTAATTAGGGGTACAAAGCAGAACTTACCTTTCAGGTGGGCATAGCGCTCATCTTCAGGATGCACACATACACCCGTATCACCCAAAATTGTTTCAGGCCTTACAGTAGCTACTGTAATATATTCTTCTACCTCACTATCTATCTTATAACGAACATAGTAAAGCTTGGAATTAGTTTGCCTATGGATAACCTCTTCATCACTAAGGGCTGTTTTTGCCTTAGGATCCCAGTTAATCATTTTCACACCACGGTAGATAAGCCCTTTTTCATAAAGCTCATTAAACACCCTTATTACTGCGGCATAATAATCATCATCCATGGTAAACGAGGTACGTTCCCAATCGAGAGCGCAACCTAGTTTCTCCAACTGTTTTAATATGATACCACCATATTTTTCCTTCCACTGCCATGCATATTTAAGGAATTCGTCACGTGGCATGGTCTTTTTGTCAATGCCCATATCACGCAACATATTTACCACCTTAGCTTCAGTAGCAATAGATGCATGGTCGGTACCAGGCACCCAGCAAGTGTTATAGCCCTGCATTTTGGCACGGCGTATTAATATATCCTGTACAGTATTATTAAGGGCATGCCCCATATGCAACACACCTGTTACATTAGGCGGAGGGATAACAATAGTATAGGGAGGGCGTTCATCAGGCACACTTTTAAAATAACCCGATTCGTTCCAGTGAGCATACCATTTCAGTTCTGCTTCGTTATGTTGAAAATTCTTACTTAATTCCATGATATTGAATTTGGCAAATATAAGGTGAATGGTGGAAAGCCTTTAAAATTTGGAACACTTTTTAGATAATTTTATGTTTGTTGGTTCCTTATCCCACACCCACACTCCTTCTTGCTCCGCTCCCTCTCTGTTTCCCGCTCTCAATTTTGCCTCCACTCCCGCCCTGTTTTTCTCGCTCTCCCCACCGCTCTCGCTCTGTTCCTCACTCTCCCCTTCGCCTCCGCCCTGTTTCCCGCTCTCAATTTTGCCTCCCGCTCTGTTCCTCCACACTCACCTTCCTGACTCTCGTCACCCACCCCATTGACCACCGTCATATTAATTTGCCCACTAATTCTATTACTTGCAGTTTATATTTTTTGGAAAATTATGAAGCAAGCCACCTTTAATGTTAATGGCAAGAAACATTCTGTAGTTGTTGGGGAACATGAAATGCTGTCGGATGTAATTCGCAATAAAATAGGTTTAACGGGTACCAAACAGGGTTGTTCGCAGGGAAGTTGTGGTGCCTGCACGGTTATAGTAAATAATGAAGCTGTATTGAGTTGCATTACCCCAGCCCTAAGGTTAGATGGTGCCAATATCCTCACAATTGAAGGTGTAGCCACAGCTAATGGTTTGCACAGGCTACAAGAGAAATTTGTAGAAAAAGGTGCTGTCCAGTGTGGATTCTGTACCCCAGGTATGGTAATGACCGGCATCGACTTCCTGAACCAAAACCCCAACCCAACAATTGATGAAATTAAAATTGCCTTATCGGGCAATGTATGCCGCTGCACGGGTTATCAGAAAATAATACAAGCCTTTGCCGAATACGTTGCTGAAACTGGTAAAGACCCCCTGCCCAAACCTACCCCACCTAGAGTAGGCACAGTAGGTATTGGACGCCCATATATTGAAGCAACCAAAAAGGTACAGGGCTTAGCAGATTATGCAGACGACTACCAGATAAAAGATGCTCTCCACGTTAAATTCCTGCGTAGCATCTACCCACATGCCAAAATAAATGGCATTGACCTAACTGAGGCATACAAGTTGGAAGGTGTTAGGTATATTGCAACTGGCCCTGAATTGCCCATAACCTTTGGAGTATTGCCCATTTCTCAGGACGAAAACGCAATAGCCATTGAAAAAACAAGGTATATAGGCGAAATTGTAGCCGCAGTAGCTGCCGATACTGAGGAGATTGCCGCCGAAGCTTGTAAACTGATAAAAGTAGATTATTCCCCAATAAAAGATTTCCTGACTATAGATGAATCATTGAATGATGCCGGGGAGCATGAAAAGATTCATGAATACGGTAAGTTCAACAACAATATTCATAAAAAAGCCGAACTGCGTTTTGGTGACCAGCAACAAGGTTTGAGTGAGGCAGATATAGTAAGCAAAATGTCATTCAGCTTCGAGGGCATTAATCATGGCTTCACTGAACCCCATGCTGCCACAGCCTGGTGGGACGAAAACGGACTCACTATTATCACTGCCACCCAGGTTACCCACTACCTCCACAGAGCCTTGGCCAAAACTATGGAAGTGCCCCTTAGCCGGGTAAGGGTCATAAAACCCTATATTGGTGGTGGCTTTGGTGGTAAGGGCGACCCATTCCCACACGAAATAATTGTAGCCCACCTTGCCCGCAAAACCCGGAAACCGGTAAGGGTATGCCTCACCCGTGAGGAAGTATTCATCACCAATCATGGCCGCCACCCGTCTAAAATGACCATAAGCCTTGGCGCTGATAAGGAAGGCTACCTAAAAGTTTTGGATGCCGATATTGCAATTGATGGCGGCGCATATGGTAGCTTCGGGGTTGTTACCTCCTATTATAATGGTGTATTGCTCCAGGCACCCTATAAACTAGACAATTTCGGTTTTAGGACTCTTAGGGTTTATACCAATAAGCCCCAGTGTGGAGCTATGCGTGGTCACGGTGCCGTAAACTCAAGGTTTGCTGTAGAGTCGCTGATTGATGATATCGCACATAGGCTGCACATTGACCCGGTGGCTATGAGGATGAAAAACTTCCTCGATTCCAATACGCTAACAGTAGGCCATTACCGTATAACCTCAAATGGCAGCCGTGAATCTATCCAGAAAGTAGCACAACAAAGTGGCTGGGATGAGAAGCACGGCAAACTGGAATACGGGCATGGTCTTGGTGTAGGTTGTGGCTTCTTCATAAGCGGAAGTGCCCTACCAATTATATGGAATGAATTACCTCAATCAACCGTTCACCTGAAAGTAGATTTCGATGGCCGGGTACTGGTGACTTCAGGAGCCAATGATATTGGACAGGGAAGCGATACCATGCTGGCAATAATAGTGGCGGAAGTGCTGGGCTTAAATATGGATAAGATATTTGTCCTTGCTGCCGACACACTGCTAACTCCGGTTGACTTAGGTAGCTATTCCAGCCGTGTCACTTTTATGGCCGGCAATGCAGCAAAAAATGCAGCCGAAAATCTGAGAAATGAAATTGCCGAAGCAGTAGCAAAAAAGAAAAACATACTTGTAGCCGAACTCAACTTCAGTGATGAGCGCATTTTCAGCCATGACAAATCAGTAGACCTAAGTTGGCTGGAAGCTATTGAAATCCTTACAGCCAACCGTGGCGCAGTAAGTGTAAGTGGCAAGTACATCTCACCAAAATTGGGTGGAGACTTCAAAGGGGCAGGAGCAGGACTAAGTCCATCCTACAGTTTTGGTGCTTGCGTGGCTGAGGTAAATGTAAATGTAAAAACGGGCCACGTAAAGATATTGAACATATGGGGTGCACACGATTGCGGTAAAGCGCTCAACCCACTAGCAGTAGAAGGTCAATTAGAAGGCTCATGGCATATGGGCATGGGGCAGGCAATGAGCGAGGAAATGAGGTATTATAATGGATTATTAGTGAACAATAACTTCCTGGATTATAAAATACCAACCACACTAGACACCCCTCCTATCCATACCAATATCATTGAAACCATTGACCCCGAAGGCCCATTTGGCGCCAAGGAATGTGGCGAGGGTGCGCTACACCCTGTAATACCTGCCATTGCTAATGCCATCTACGATGCCGTAGGCATTAGAATAACCAAATTACCCATAAAATCGGAAGATGTTTTGGAATTATTGAAATTGAAAATCAAAGAGCAAATAGCTGTTTAATAATCGAAGTATTTAGGATTCTAAAAAATGCTAGCCCGAAGGGCTAAAATGAGAATAGCCTCTAATGAAACACAATGTAATTAACTTAAAGAATATAGAAGACTATTAGGATATTGATTTTAATAGCCCGAAGGGCTAAAATGAGAATAGCCTCTAATGAAACACAATGTAATTAACTTAAAGAATATAGAAGACTATTAGGATATTGATTTTAATAGCCCGAAGGGCTAAAATG
>CANGSR010000284.1 GCA_947456055.1 Chitinophagaceae bacterium | reverse complement strand
GCTGCCACTGCGACGAAGACAGAGTCTTCGCCGAACATTCATTTGGTGGTGTTCGGCGGAGTCTTCAGACTCCGTCGTGGAGGTCGTCAATCTCCTGATTGACGAAAAGGGCCAGACTCGCATTTCGCAATTCAGGAGAATTGCTGCCACTACGACGAAGACAGAGTATTCGCCGAACATACATTTGGTGGTGTTCTGCGGAGTCTTCAGACTCCGTCGTGGAGGCCGTCAATCTCCTGATTGACGAAAAGGGTCGAGACACACATTTCGCAATTCAGGAGAATTGCTGCCACTACGACGAAGACAGAGTTTTCGCCGAGTACCAAATTGATGTTGTTCGGCGGAGTCTTCAGACTCCGTCGTTAAGGTTGCTAATCACCTGATTGACGAATAGGGCGAGATACATACTTCGCAATTCGGGAGAATTGCTGCCACTGCGACGAAGACAGAGTCTTCGCCGAACATACATTTGGTATAATTTTGCTATAAAAAACAAAAGACAACCATCGGTTGCCTTTTGTAATAATCGTTATATATGAGCTGATTTTATTCTTTTACAAATTTCCTGGTTTCGGTGCCATTTACTTTTATCAGATAAATGCCTGAAGCAAGTGGGGCTATATTTAGTGAAACACTGGTTGCATTGCTTTGCTGGTGAACCAATTCCTGACCAAGAAGATTTGTGATTATAATGTCTTTTTGGCTAGCGGAGCTTGTGATGTTTAGTTCAGAGCCGGCAGGATTGGGGTAAATGATGAGGTCGTTTTGTGTTAGGGTAGGGGTATTTAAGGCTGTATTGCAATATTCGTAAGCACCGATATCTATAGTGCTGCCGCATATACGAAGGTTACCGTAGTAATCTAATGAATCAATAGTTATGCCTGTGATGTCACCTTTGTCGAGGCAGGACGATGTTGTTAATAAAGAAAAATCAGCTGAGTCCGCATCTTCAGTATAATAGGCTGTAAGGGTTGGTGCTACCATATTGGGTGTTAATCCATTTATGTTGGTATTAGTATCTCCAATGGCAACATAGCCGCCCATAATGCCATTAAGGTCTATTAGAGATGAGTGTTGGTGCCAGTTGTTCGTAAATTCAACAGTTGATGTAGCCAGACCTTCCAAAATAGCTGAAGTAGCTACAGTGTTGCCTGTATGGATATTGCCATAAAATATATTGTTTTTACAAATTAATGGCATAGTGTCAATCATATATATTGCGCCACCATTAGGTGCCTGATTGTTGATAATCTGGTTATTGGTGATGGCAACATGGCCATAGAAAATACTAATTGCTCCACCGTGGAATGAAGAATAGTTATTGGCAATAATGTTATTGTGAATGGTATAGAATGTACTATCCATAGGGGTTGCTGCATTGTGTCCTACATTAATACCACCGCCACCTTCCACTGCACCGCATGCACCTGAGGTATGGTGGTTATTGTAGATAAAATTGTTTTTAATGTCTATCCGGCCACTCATACAACGAAGTGCACCATCACCATAATTTGTATTATGGTGGATCCTGTTTCCACTAATAACACCATTTGAATTCATAGCTGTACTGGATGATGCATCAGTAAGTAACAGGGTGCCATCCTGGGATGTATTATTATTGAATTCGTTATTTTCAATCCGGAATTCGATTGCATAGCCGGCTACGATTTCCGTGGCGGTGTTTCCATAAAAATGATTATTGTGTAAATAGGTGGTGCCATGACCAAAATTGTTTAATCCACAAAGAGCTCTATTATAGTTGTTATTGTAAATATTACAGTTGCTAATTTCAATTACGGCAGTAGCCAGTGTGGGTACACTCATTATCAGGTTGCTGTATAGGCCCTTGTTGTTATATATATTGCAGTTTACCAAGGACAGTCCTCTCCTTAAGGTAATTGACCTTCCTGATGCATATAGGCCTGTAGCGGAATCAATTTTAGATTCATAAATATTGCAGTATTTAAGGATGGATGTATCAGGGCCGGAACCGGTATACCGGTTATAATATATACCCTGCCACCCTCCGGCAGTACTGTGGTCGTCCCACCAGCCTGTAGTGTCATTGACGTGGAAACTGATTGGCATGGCTGATGTACCTACTGCATATAGAATGCCAGTAACAGACAATCGGTAGGATCCCTGGAAAATGACTTCCACGCCAGGGTCAATTGCCAATGATGTAGAGGCATCCACCTGAATATTGTTATTAATCAGGTAGGGCGACCCTGCCAGATCCCAATGGCCTGAAACCGTTGTAGTTGAAATACTTGTTGATGCAAATGCAGTTATGGCAGAACACGCCAATAGTAGAGCGAATAGTTTTTTCATTATTAAATTTTTTAGGGGTGGTTATTTTATATGAAAGTAGTTATTATTTTTTGAATAAACAAAATATTGCAGAAGAAATTATTTTATGTTAATGGGGTTTTCTGTTTAGAGTATGATGGCCTAAAATCTCTACTTAGCAATTCGGGAGAATTGCTAATACTACGACGAAGACAGAGTCTTCGCCGAACCAAGTGGGGACTGATATTATGCTGCAAATTTCCTGAAAACAACCAAATCTAGTTCTGCCTGATAGGTTTTGGTGGACAGGTCGTTGATTTGTTTTTCCAGTTGGGAGCCGTGGTTTTGGATATTGGCCCTTAGGAAATTCAGTGATTGGTATTCTTTTCTGATGGTGGTTTCGAGGTGGGTACGCAGGTTGGCAATTTCGCCATTTACCTGGTGCAGGCCAAGGGCTATTTTTTTGTCGTCGGGGATGTATACAAATTCTGCCTCCATTTGCCGGCGCCAATCAAACAATTGCTGAATGTTTTTTTGTCCCATCCCCGGAATTTTGGTGTGGAGCAAGCGTGGTATATCAGCTGCCGTTTTTATACCGGCATTGATTAGGTTGGCTTTTTTGGCTGGGCCAAAATTGGGTATGGTTTGTTTTTCAATGTCATACCTCACCAGGAAATCATCAAGCTGACGGTTGTAGATGGTTTCTTCCATCACTTTTTTCCTTCGTTCCATTTCCTGCGGCAACCTCCTGAATTCAAGTTTTGTCTTTTCCCAGTTTACTATTCCCTCATTATAAGTTTGTAATTCGGGCAGGTTTTCATATTCACGGCATAGGTATTCCAGCCTTTCCCTATAGGTTTTGTAGTCTATTTCCCTGTTTTTTAATTCAGCTTGAATCTTTCGAGTATTATAAAATTGACCTCCGATTCCTGCTATAAATGCTATTGCAGAAAATACGTTGAAGCCCATAGGAATGGCAATCATAATACAGATAATAACACCTATGAGCAGTGTAGCTATAGCCTTTGTGCGGTATTTTTTGAAATGTGCGGGTATGGGTGCTGCTACCAGATTAAGGTTTGCTGTGTTTTTATTCCACTTTTTCCGATCTAATTTCTCCAGCTTATAACCATTGATGAAGGATTCAATATCATTCAGTACCGCTGAAACATGCAGGTGGTGATTATCAAGAAAAAATAGGATGCCGGCTTTGTTTTTGAAATAGCACCAGGGGCAATCCTGCAATTGTGCGGGGTAGCTATGCAGTTTAGATACATTACATACCAGCATATCTGCCAGCATAGCATCCAGGCTTTTAATCCATTCGGCAGGTACAGGACGCTCGTCCTGCTCAAAAGCCCTGTGAAAAAGGGCAATCAATGATTCAGGCAGGTGCTCTATAGGTAGGCTATTGATAGGAGGTGATAGTTTCTTCTTTTTATTTTCCAGTGAATAGGCAAACTGGTTTTGCCTTATGGCCGTTTCCTCGTCAATATCGGTAGTAGTTTTGTTGCGGCCGGCATAGGGGTGGCGGCCCATAAATAGTAATTGGAAAATAAGGATGGCCAGTGAAAAGCTATCAGTATTCACAGTGCGCACCACATTTTCAAATGAGCCCTTTTTTAGCAATTCCCTGGGGGTATAACGGGGTACACCTACCTCACAAAAGAAATACTTGTCATCACCTTTTACCTGGAAAGAGTCGCAATCTATAAAGGCCACCAAACCATTGGCACTTATCAGGATATTGCCTTCATTTACATCACCTACAATCAGGCCCGCCTCGTGTAGTTTGAAGAATGCCGTAGCCAGATTGCGGGCCACATGTACCAGGAAATTATAGCCCTTGTCCGGGAATCTGTTCTTCCTGTCCATTGGGCTGAAAATCATGTGCATAGGTACAAAGCCCACCAGCTTTTTCATCACAAAGCCGCAGATTTTTGCGGTATCGTCCAGTACGAGGTCTACAGGCCAGGCAGCATATGCCTCAATGGCAGGGCTACGCATGGCCAGCATGCGCTGAAGCTTACATATTTTATCCTTATTTAGGGGTTCGTTATAGAGCTTTACAACCAGGCTTGGGTCGTTTTGCAATTCATACACCGTTCCCTCACCGCCCCTTCCCAGTTCACGGCCAGTGGTATAGTGGTCGATATTTAGCCCTTTGAGTATCATTCGCTTAGCCTAGTAGCCAAAAAAAGGGTTTTATCGTCATCGGTGCGGTCATTAATGGCTTTTCCATCCAGGTATTCGGCCAGTTTCCTATCCAGCACATTTATTTTTCCAGGTTCATCAGCCATTCTCAGGTATTTGAAAAGGCCTGTAAAAAATGGCTGGTGCACATTTACGCTTTCCATATTCAGGGCTAGCATTTGTAAGCCATCTGTAAATATGGCTAGTTCATTCACTGGTTCCTCATTTACCATTATATTGAGGTTTCCCAAACTAGGACTATCAATAATAAATGCGGTGGAATTTAGGTACTCGCCATTGTGTGGCCACCAAACGGGAATATAATAGCCATTTCCATCATCCCTGATAATTGCCCCATCCCCATTCTGGAAAAACACGGACCTGCTAGAGGTCAAGTAACATCCTAATAGGGTACAGGAATATTCGGCTAATTCAATTTCATTATTATCAGCCTCGTTTTTTAAACCATCATAAATTTGTTCCACTATGGCATAAACATCACCTTCCTCTAGGGGTAGGGATGAAGCAGCATGTGACTGCAATAGTTTGGTACATAATGTAGTAGCATAGTTGGCTGCCCAACCACCATGACTTGCGCTACCTGCACCATCACTGGCACATGCTATGAGGATTTGTTCACCATCAGCACTGCTATATACCCTAAAGTGAAGAGAATCTTCACAGGGCTTGCCTGTGGTGGTATGAGAGGTGCCTGTAGCACTTTGGCCTATTGCTTTCCATATCATAGTTCAGACCAACCACTGGGTGGTAATAGATTAACGGCAGTTCCAGGGTTTTTGCTTGATACCATTTTCATGGAGGCAGATAACCACATAAAGAATTCACGGAACATCAACCCTTTCAATTTTAATGGAGCCCTTACAGAAATATCTTTAAGGATTTCCATATTGGCACCCTCTACACCTATGGCAAAGAAAGCAAAAGACTTGCCAGCCTCACCTTCCCTCACACCCATGGCAGCCTTGGCCCACTCATCGGTAGGGGCACCATCAGTTATCAGGATTATCCATGGTTTGTAATAAGATATGCCATGGTCTTTGTATTCTTTTTTGCGTTTGGTAACCATATCAATCCCTTTAAGGATTGCCTCGCCCATAGGTGTATCACCTGTGGTGTCAAGTTCACGGGGATGAAAATTGGGTACGGTATGGAAATCAGACTCAACGGTAACCGGGCCGAAAGTAACAATAGCTACCTCCACACGTTTGGTAGCCAGGTGGTCGGACAATAATTCCTGTTTAAAGGTACGCACACCTTCATTTAGTTGCATCAAAGGCATACCACCCATAGACCCCGAGGTATCGAGCAGTAAAACACAAGGGCACCTGGGTTCAGGATTATCTGCGAAATTATCACTTCCGAAAGGAATCTGTTCAAATGAAATATACTCGTCCATAACCAAAGGTAAAATATTTATGGCATTGGAAATGTGAAAATGTAAAAGGGGAGGTGAATAAAAATGTGGATAAAGTGTACTATAAAGCTTTTTCGAGCCAGAATCGGAGTGTTTGTATGGCAGGAGGGTTGGCTTGGATTATGGGCGTTGAGGAATTTTGTAGGGTTATTTTTAGAGAATTTAGAGTATATGGTAAAAGTAAATTTCAGAGAAAATGGATAACTTCGTTACAATTATATAAATATGGGAGTATTTGATCCAGATAGGCATGATAATATTCTTGGGTTGACTGACCTGAATGAAATAAATGCGCAAGAGGCATTGGGAATAATCAGGGCTGAAGAATTTATTATGGATTTGGAAACTGATGTTGTTTTTGATGTTTCACTCATTCTTCAGATTCATCGAAAAGCATTTCAACATATATATGATTGGGCAGGTAAGTGGCGTAATCAAGGAACTAATATAGGTATAGATAAAGAAAAGATTCCTTATGCTGTCGCAGAATATGCTGAGCAAGTTGAGTATTTTAAAAATAATATTCACTCAAGTGAAGAACTAATTCATTGTCTTAGTTATGCCCATCATCGATTTACATTTATCCATCCGTTCAATAATGGAAATGGAAGGACATCAAGGCTTATTACCGATTTACTTTCAATGCTGAATGGATTCCAACCTATTAATCTTTATGTTAAAGAAGGAGGGTCAGATAGAGAAAAATATAAAGCTGCACTTACAGCGGCTGACAAATATGACGACACTATTTTGAAAGACTTAATTAGAAACCAATTGAGTCCATTATCTTAGCTGCTGTTTTTACTTGACCACAGTCTGATATAATTCATTTAGACGTTCCTTAGAAACAAAT
>CANGSR010000283.1 GCA_947456055.1 Chitinophagaceae bacterium | reverse complement strand
CATTAAGCTTAATCAATAAAGACCCTTCATTCACATAGTGGAGGGCAATTACCTTATTCAGTTGGCTTTGTGCTACCAGGAAAGAGGTGTTGAAGTATATTGTATCAGGCCTCTGAAAGGTAATTGTGTCGGGCTCTGTAGTTTGCCAGGTTAAAAATTTATGGTCAGCATAGACTGCCTTGACATTCCAATCGAATTTATTGAAAATATTAAATTTAGGTATGGTATCCTTGCTTGGTTTTCCACCGCTTGTAGGGTTACTGCCTATATATTCAATCTTTACATTTGGAATACAAAAACCTGAAGATGCTGAAAATAAGAGCAACATCAAGCAGATGAATAACGGCTTAATTATTTGTTTAAAATCTATTGGGAAGAATGAACGCATGGTGCTGTCCTTAATAGATTGCGAATTACCTATTTTATTTGGATTGTGCAAGTGTTTTGTAAAGATAAGTTGTAAAGTTAGTCAAGGGTAAGTATAATGCGCAAGAAATGGGTGAAGACTATTATTTTGATCAATCTTCAGATAAGAAACCCATAGAAACCCTTTTGGTAAGCCCAGCTACAATAAGGCTAGTAACAAGACCAAGTATTGCATAGTTTGCCATAAAAATAAGGATGTTCAAAAATGGATTTAATAAAATTAGTTTATAAAAACGGAGCAATTTTATTGTTTGGTCATCTGGCAATCCTTGCTTTATCATATTATTTTCTAGTTCTTTGAGCTCCTGCATCAGAATGCCGGGATAGAGTAGCTTGGTAATTAAAATATTGAATAGTGCTGCAATTAAGCCACCAATCATTAAGGACCAGAATGATATTTTGAAGGACTTGCCAAAAGTAATGTAACCTAAATTGTCGGTATTGCGGTAATGTTTGACCATTAATGTGGCAAGGATTCCATTAATTACAAACAGTACAAGATTAGGCCATTGTATGCCTTTGACCATATTGCCTGAAATTAACTGGAACAGGACAAACAAAATACCAGTTATGCCAAATATCAAGCCCATCCTGATAACCAGCAATATAGTTGTTTGTCTATTGATGTCTTGCACACGCATTTAAGCAATATTTTTTTCTGATGTTTATTATTAAAATGGGAATTTAAAATAAAGGTAAAAAATCAACACTGAATTTGAAAATATTTTTCAAAATGAATTTATATTTCTTTTAGAAGACATGTTCCACTAAAAATGATTAATACCTCACCAATTAGCATTTTGAAATAGCCCAAGTTCCAAAATAGTATTAACAGGTAACTAGAATCACCGAAATTCTTCGTTAAGTTTCAAATTTAGTTTTTACATTTGAGAATTAAAAGTAAATCTAAAGGATGAATCAGACAGATCTCTACAATATCTATTTAAATATGGAGAAGGAGAATATTATCCTTTCCTTCAAGGGAGATATTACCAAAGATTTACTTTCATCGGTTTACCAAATTGTTGAAGCCAGAATGGCAATAGACAATGAGGAGCCTAAAAGGAAAAAGAAATTTTACCATGTCTTAGTGGAGTGCTTGCAAAACATGTACCACCATATGGAGTCATTACAAGCGGTGAGTGCATCGAATCCGGGTGAACATTTGGGGAGTGGTATTTTTACTATTGGAAAGGAGGAAGAAAATACTTACCGGATAAATACAGGTAATTTTATTCTGAGTGAAAATGCAGGTACCCTAAAAGAAAAGATTGATAAAATTAATTCGCTCAATCAGCAGGAGTTAAAAGCTTACTACCTGGAAAGGTTGGATTCATCTGAACTATCTGAAAAGGGTGGTGCTGGTTTGGGTATAATAGATATTGCTAGAAAGTCGGGCAATAAAATAAACTACGATTTCAAATTTATTTCTGAAAGCTATTCATTTTTTACACTTTCTGCCACAATAAATTAAGCGAAAACAAAATAAGTATGATTGATAATTTAGTGATTGAAGGAACTAATAAAACACCTGTGGTTAAATTTTTTGCCAGTACAGGTAGTATGGAGATTTCCGGAAAATCAATACCAGAAAATTCATTTGGTTTTTATCAGCCACTTTTGCAATGGATTGATAATTATGCAACCCAGGCTTCGCCAAAAACTGAAGTTAAAATTCAACTAGAATATTTTAATACCAGCTCATCTAAATGTCTTCTTGATATTTTTAGGAAATTGGCTACATTAAAGAAAACTGGCAATAGTGAAGTGTCTATTTTATGGCATTATGAGGCTGAGGATGAAGATATGCTGGAGGCTGGTGAGGATTATGATGCTTTAGTAGATATTGACTTCAAGTTTATTAAGGTGTAGGTTTTATAGGTAATTTAAGTTTTATTTAGTCCTCATTAGATTAATATATATAATATTCGGCTAAAGCCACATAGAATCCTATTTTGTTTCCCAGCCTAAAGGCTGGGGCTACTTATACAAAATTATCGCCTTTCATAAGGGCAGTCTTAATTGTCAATATTCTAATCATTTAGCTATAATTATTTCACTTTACGGTTTCTTGGTATTGGTGAATAATTAATTAATCACTACTAATTTATTCCCATGCCTAGTATTTATTCCTACAATGAACTTTTTGATTTTGCATATTCTGTATTTAAAAATATGGGTAGCAGTGGTGGTAATGCAAGGAAGGCCACTGAAGTTCTTTTATCGGCCGATTTGAGGGGTATAGATAGCCATGGGATAGCCAGATTGGTAGGTTATGTGAGGCTTTGTGAGGCAGGTAGGGTAGATATAGACCCAAGCCTAAAAATAGTGCATGAAACACCTTCTACTGCCGTAGTGGATGGAGGTAAAGGTCTTGGACTTGTTGTAGCTCCATATGCAATGGAAATAGCCATTGAAAAAGCAAAAAATGTAGGTACGGGGTGGGTGAGTGTAAAGAATAGCAATCATTTTGGGATAGCTGGTTATCATGCAATGATGGCTCTGGAACATGATATGATTGGCATTGCCATGACTAATGCAAGTGCTCTGGTGGCGCCAACTTTTTCGGTGGAACGCATGTTAGGTACTAATCCTATTGCTGTGGCTATACCTGCAGGTAGCCAGCCTCCTTATGTTGCTGACTTTGCCACAACTACTGCTGCCAATGGAAAGCTGGAAATACTGCAAAGAAAGAATGCTGATACCCCCGAAGGTTGGGTGCAGGATGTGGATGGAAATTCCTCTATCGATGCCAATATTTTGAAGAAAGGTGGGGCTTTATTGCCATTGGGTAGTGACAGGGAACATGGCAGCCATAAGGGCTATGCCCTAGGAGGTATAGTAGATATTTTTTCAGCGGTATTGAGTGGGGCAAGTTATGGACCCTGGGTACCACCTTTTCCGGCTTATGTGCCTATGCCACAAAATATGCCCGGCGAAGGGTTAGGTCATTTTTTCGGTGCAATGCGTATAGATGCTTTTAGACCCGCTCAGGAATTTAAGGACCACATGGATAACTGGATAACAAGGTTTAGGAATGCCACTCCAGCCACAGGGTATGAAAAGGTGCTGATTCCTGGCGACCCTGAAAGGGAAATAGAATTGCAAAGGAAAGCCGAGGGCATTCCCCTGCACGAAAGCGTAGTGGCAGACTTAAGAGGGCTAGCCGAACGGTTGAAAATTGATTTTATAAATTAGTCAAAATGGTGCTAATTATGCATTTTTAAGCACAAGATTATCAATTAACCTGATTTCGCCAATTTTTGCAGCTATTAGGGCTACCATTGGTCTGTCAGTTTCATAATCTTCAAGCAGGTTAAGATTATCAGCATTTGCGAGGGCAACATATTCTACATTGAATCCTTTAGCTGATAATAGGTCTTCACATTGTTTTTTTACCAGGCTGAATTTATCGGTATGCTGTTTTGACTCAATTGAAACCAAGCATTGGTAGATGGTTGCAGAAATTACCCTTTGGGGTTGTGTTAGTCTTCTGTTGCGTGAACTCATAGCAAGCCCGTCCGCCTCTCGTATAGTGGGGCAAATTACCATGTCGATATTTGGGTAGTTGCCGGTAGTTAGCAACATTTTTACAACCATGCATTGCTGATAGTCTTTTTGACCCATAAAGAGACCTTTGGGTTCCACAATATCAAGGAGGCGTGCAACCACCTGGCCTACACCTTTGAAATGTCCTGGCCTTTGCGCCCCCTCTAAAATAGTATCAAGGTAGCCAAAGTCGAATGAGCGGGTAAATTGTTCTCCACCAGGGTAAATCTCATCTACAGAGGGCAGAAATAGGATATTACATCCTGCATTTATTAGTAATTCAATATCTTCTGAAATAGTAATAGGGTATTTTTCAAGATCTTTTTTATCATTAAATTGGGTTGGGTTGACGAAAATGCTACAAACTGTGAAATACCCGTCAGACTTGGCTCTTTCAATCAATGAAATATGGCCGTTATGCAGGGCACCCATTGTGGGTACAAAACCAATCTGTTGACCATTATTTTTTATATTTGATAAATGCGACTTTAAATCTTCTATCTTCTTAAAGATGACCATATAAATAATTTGGGATTCCGGGGTGCAAAGTACGGTTGGAATTCAATATTTTCGTAATTTTGCAGTCAATTTCTATTATTTAGCCGATAACTAATTCTTACGCATGTCTGCAGACACAAAGAAACGTGTATTAATCATTGCCAACGAACTTTCTCCTTACACCGAGTTTACTGATTTTGCCCAGATTCTCAACAAACTGGCCATCAAGACATTTGATTCGGGTTTGGAAATCAGGGTTATCATGCCGCGTTTCGGGCTTATTAACGAGCGTCGCCATAGGTTGCATGAAGTTGTTCGCCTTTCAGGTATCAATGTTATCATTGATAAAGACGATTACCCACTAATCATAAAAGTAGCATCATTACCTAATGCCCGTTTACAGGTATACTTCATGGATAATGAAGATTACTTTAAGAGAAAAGCAGTTTTCCGTGATGACCAGGATAATTTCTTTGATGATAATGCAGAAAGGATGATATTTTTCTGTAAAAGTGCATTAGAAACCGTTAAGAAATTTGGTTGGCCTCCACACGTCATCCATTGCCATGGCTGGATGACCTCACTAGTGCCATTGTACCTGAAAACTACTTACAAGAAAGAACCTGTATTCGGTTATTCTAAAATTATATATACTGCCCAGGCAGACCAGTTTAAGGAAGTACTGAATAGTAACTTTATGAAGAAGGCATTAATAAGTGCCGAAATCAAAGATAAGGATCTAGATCCGTTTAGGGATGGTACAAATACAGCCTTGACTGTAGGTGCTGGTAAAAATGCTGATGTAGTTGTATTTGGTTCAGAAGAGATGGAACCAGATGTGTTGGAAGAATTGAAGTCGAGCCGTTATAAGAAGGTGCTTCAATACGATCCGGCATGGAAAGAAGACGTAACCCCCTTATTAGACCTGTATAAAAGCTTAACAGAGTCTTAGTATTTCTTTTATCAACTTAGCAATAAATTTTCAACTTGAAATATCGTTTTTTGAGCATTCGTGTTATTGTATTAATTGTCATAATTGCTGGTTTTTTTCAAACTGGTTGTAGGGAAAATGTCCTTATCAATTCAAAGTTATCACCTTCTACCGACTCAATGGGTGTGTATTCTACCACCTTATCATGTATTACGCATACAGTAATCAATGATTCCGGGCTTACGAGTATAAATATTGGACTACCAATTTACCAGGTTGTAGGGTCTATTACCGATCCGTTTTTTGGTACCATGAGCGGGGCAACCTATTTCCAGGTTATACCTACAACCATTACCTCTCATTTATACGATAGCTCTACAATAGATTCTGCATTTTTGATATTGCCATATAGCGGTTTTACTTATGGTGATTCGGCAAATTCATCACTTACCCAGTCATATCAGGTGTTTTATATGGTAGAACCCATTAGCTATTTGGATAATTATTATACTTATTCTACTAAGGTTTTGGATCAGGAACATCCTTTAAGTATTCCTTCTGCTGTAAATATCAAAAAATTGAAGGATTCGGCCAGTGTTACAGTAACTTTAAAATCTAATTATCCAGCTGCAAGAATACCTTTGGATTTGCCGATACTTAAAAACCGATTGTTATATGCACAAAAGGCTTTGGATTCCAGCAATGCAATAACAGCGTTTATTAATGCATTTCATGGGGTTTGTGTGAAGCCATCTAATACAAACCAGAGCAATACAGTGTTACCTTATTATAGACTTGATGGGACAGATACCTTTTCAGAGGCGGGCATACTTGTATATTATCATCCTAATAGTTCACCGACAACAGTGCATATTGAGCCTTATTATTTTAGTACAGCTTCATGTGCGCATTTTAATAATGTTTCCAAAAATTATGCCCACTTCCCTGTTGGTAACCTTTATAAATCTACCCAGGTTAATGACAGCGTAGTAGCATTACAGAATTCTCCCGGTCCGGGAATTGATGTTTTGATTCCTGGTATCAAAACATTGCCTAAGGGTATTATCAATAAGGTAGAACTCCAGCTTACTTTGTTACCAGGATATACTTCTGCTAATTACTACGCACCGGAGAAAGTATATTCTATTGGTATAGCAAATGCCAACTACCCAACCGGGCTTGGTGCAGGTACTTCCTATTTAATAGCAGATCAGTACCCAACAGGCAGCCTATCTCCATTGCAGGTATTAGATGGTTATGAGCATTTGTTTAATAATAAGTATAGGACTTTTACCGTCGATTTCCCACGTGAAATGATGGCTTCATTTGCAGCAGGTAACGATACATTGCACTTGCGCATAAATGGTACCACCGACTATT
>CANGSR010000282.1 GCA_947456055.1 Chitinophagaceae bacterium | reverse complement strand
GATAGTGAGAGTACGCAAAAGAAAAAACTTCCTAAGGACATTATAAAGAGGAATATTATTGGCAATCCCCGCCCCAGTGCTTTACAGGCTTTTCTGGCCCAGCTAATTAAAAAGGAAAATATTGAGCTCGATACTGCCTGGAAACTACAGTTGAAGGCTGATACCGATGTTTATATTGTATATGACAGCCCCAAGGACACTCTCGATTCCTGTTTTAGTTTCCCATTTACAGATATGCAAATGAAGTTTTGCTATGTGCATAATGGCTCCCGCTTTAGTATAAACAATACTTTCCTACCCATAGATTCAGGCGAACAAAGAACCGACCTCCTCATTACCCCTGCCGATATTCGCAGGTTTCACTACAAGGGTAAGTCTTTTATTGTTTTATGGGGCCACCTTAGGCATTCCAACGGATTAGGGGCAAGGGTACAATTCAATTACTTTTTTGATATTAGCGGTAAGGAGCCTGTTGAGGATGTATATACCAACTTTGATGGCCACTATTATAATGCCTTCCTTTATGGCGACTTGAACAATGATGACCAGCTAGACCGTATTGTCTACGATGGACTTACAGATGCCTATTGCGGTGATTCGTGCATGGTGAACATCTATGCCCAAACCTATAAGGACAATAAGTGGCAACCCCTTAAAGACAGTAAAAACCAGCCTTATTTCATAAAGATTAATACCGATGGCTATATGGAAGATTTTGAGGTAGTAGCCCAAAACTGGATGTATAAGGTGGAATAAGGGTAATAGAAGAATATTTCAACTTTTCAATAATTCACAAAATGATGCTTACCGTACCTGACCAAGAGATAATTGAATTACTTCCTAAACTCGATACCGAGGAAAAGGCATTTGTACTTAGTCAAATAAAGTCATTAATAGATAAAAAAGCACCTACTACTGGTAAACAAACTTTGGAACAGTATAATAATGAAATTAAAGTAGCTGAGGCTAGAATAGATGATGGTTCCTATTTTACACATGAGGAAGTTGAAGAATTGGCTAAGAATTGGTAAAAGGAGATTTTTTTGTAACAACTTCCTAATAATATGATTGCCAAGTACCTCAATCCACCAACCCATTAACAAAGAAATTCTTTTTTAGAATCACTGTCACTCCCTACTTTCGCAGCCCATTTTAAAGCTCATGATAGAATTTGCAGGAGAGGTTGCCACCAAGCTCAATTTAAGGAAACAGGATGTTACCGCAGTATTGGAATTATTTGCAGAAGGTGCAACTATTCCCTTTATTGCCCGTTACCGTAAGGACAAGACTGGTGCGCTAGATGAGGTGCAGATAGGCAAAATTCAGGATGAGGCTAATTTCCAGAAGGAGTTTACCGGAAGGAAGGCTTTTATTGAAAAAACTATTACAGAACTGGGCAAAATGACACCTGCCCTAAAGGATAAAATAAATGCAGCCGAAACCCTGGCTGTATTGGAAGACCTTTACCTGCCCTATAAAGTGAAGCGCAAAACCAAAGCCCAAACAGCCCGTGAGCATGGTTTGGAGCCTCTGGCACTTCTATTATTAGAGCAAAGGAATATTGATATTTTCGGCAAGGCGGCGGGCTTTATTAATGAGCATGTAAAAAGCGGCGATGATGCATTGCAGGGTGCAAGGGATATTATAGCCGAAATGGTGAATGAGGATGCTGAAGTGAGGGCTAAAATGCGCCGCCTGTTCGACCGTAAGGCAACTGTACAGAGCAAAGTATGGCCCGATAAGGAACAGGAAGCCATTAAATATAAAGACTATTTCGATTTTTCAGAACCGCTGAGCAAGATACCCTCCCACCGTTTCCTGGCTATAATGAGGGGTTATATGGATGGACTGTTGAAAATGGGGATTTCACCCGAAGAGGAAGAGGCCCTGTTGGCAATTGAAGCACAATACCTGAAGGCAAGCAATGATGCGGGCGAGCAAGTTAAAAAAGCCATTAAGGATTGCTGGCGTAGGTTATTATTGCCTGCCATGGAAACCGAATTCAGAACCGGACTAAAAGTAAAAGCTGACGAGGAAGCTATAAATGTATTTACCGAAAACCTGAGGCAATTATTATTGAGCAGCCCACTAGGTAGTAAGAGGATATTGGCTATTGACCCTGGTTATAGAACAGGTTGCAAAGTGGTATGCCTTGATGAAAAGGGAGGACTAATCAAAACAGGGCTAATCTATATACACGAAAAAAACCGCATGGCCGATGCCGAATATAAAGTGAGGGGTTGGGTGAAGGAATACAATCTTGAATCGGTTGCGGTGGGTGATGGCACTGCAGGACGGGAAACTGAGCAATTCATAAAGAAACTAAATCTGGGATTGCCTGTATTTCTGGTAAATGAAGACGGGGCAAGTATCTATTCGGCTTCTGAAATTGCCAGGGATGAATTTCCTGATGAGGATATTACCGTAAGGGGTGCTGTAAGTATAGGAAGGCGGTTAATGGATCCACTTGCTGAACTGGTGAAGATAGACCCAAAAAGCATAGGTGTGGGCCAATACCAGCATGATGTGAACCAACAAAGGCTTAAGGAAAGGCTAGACCAAACTGTGGTGAGTTGCGTAAACACTGTAGGAGTGAACCTGAATACCGCAAGCAAACACCTCTTGAGTTATGTAAGTGGTATAGGGCCATCGGTAGCTGAAAATATCATTACTTATAGAAATGAGTTGGGAAGGTTTACATCACGTAAGCAATTGATGAAAGTGCCAAGACTGGGTGGCAAAGCTTATGAACAATGCGCAGGTTTCTTAAGAATAAAGGACGGTGATAATCCTCTTGATGCAAGTGCGGTTCACCCTGAAGCCTATAAGCTGGTAGCTGATATGGCAGCCGGTATTGGGGTGGATGTAAAATCACTGATTGGCAATGAGGAATTGGTGAAGAGACTAGAGCCTAAGAAGTACATCACCAAAGATACAGGGGAACATACGCTCCGGGATATCATCAACGAGCTAAAAAAGCCCGGACTTGACCCACGTAGTGAGGTGCAGCAATTTGAGTTTGCCAATATTTATAGTATTGAGGACGTAAAGGTGGGCATGATTGTGCCGGGGTCGGTAACTAATATTACCCGTTTCGGTGCATTTATAGATATTGGGGTAAAGCAGGATGGTCTTGTGCATGTATCTGAAATAGCCCACAAATACATCAGTGACCCAAATGAGGTACTGAAACTAAACCAACAGGTAATGGTATTGGTTACCGAAGTTGATATTGCCCGCAAACGTATTGCCCTATCCATAAAGCAAGCCACAGAACCACCTGCCGCCATAAAGAAGGAAAAATCACAAGCACCAATCCCTACAAGGCCAATGCCCAAAACTGCCGATAAACCAGTAAAACCTGTGGCTAAGGAAGAACCTAAACTGGATATGAACGATGCATTGAGTTTGTTGAAGAATAAGTTTAGGAAGTAGGGGGGGGGATTGAAATAAAGTGAGGATATGAAATCAATAATGAAAATTCTTAACTTTGTATAAAAGAAACTTTATGGCTCCGATAGAAAAAAGACAGCTATTGCATCAATATATTGACAATGCCAATAACCATGATGTTGATACCCTTTTTGATTATATCGACAATGGGATGAACCCAGACTTACCATATAATAAATGGGAAGACCCCGAATTTGTTCAGGAGATGGACAAAAGAGTCAATGAATTAGAAATTGGACTTGATAAAGGATATACCTGGGATGAGGTAAAGGCATTGGCAAGAAAATCAGTTAAAAAGTAAAACTGATGAATTTTACGCTCATTTTCCATATTGAAGCAAATAAAGAATTCATATCGGCCTACCAATGGTATGAAGAAAGGCAGATAGGTCTAGGTGAACGATTTATTTACGAAGCAGAAAAACAAATAGATAACATAATATCCAACCCTTTTTTATTCCACTTTTCAAAAGGCATTTACCGTGAAGTAAGCATAGGGAATTTTCCATTTACTATTGTATATAAGGTCAACCAAAAGAAAAATACAATTTTCATCTCTTCCATATTTCATACAAGTAGAAATCCAAGATTCAAATACAGAAAATAGCCCGTAATCCTTAAAGCAGTTTACGGGCTATTAAATTTATCAAAAACTCTTCTACTTCACCTCCTCAGGGTTCTGATTACTAATCACATGCATCTTCCTAAGCAGCTTTCTATTCTCTCTCTTGTGTATGAGGTTATATACTATTGAATAGATTATGGGCAGGATAAGCAAGGTAAGTAGTGTGGATGTTATGAGGCCACCTATTACCACAATTGCCAGTGGTTTCTGTGTTTCAGAGCCTATGCCTGTACTCATCGCTGCTGGCAAGAGGCCTATTGCAGCCATAAGGGCCGTCATTACCACTGGGCGTATGCGTGTTTGCACACCTAGCTCTATTGCCTTGTCTATGCTCATCTTGTCCGTCAGGTTTTTTCTAAACACACTTATCAGGATTACCCCATTCTGGATACAAACACCAAAAAGGGCGATGAACCCGATACCTGCACTTATACTAAAGTTAACCCCTGTAATGTGCAATGCCAGAATACCACCTATTAATGCAAACGGAACGTTCAGTATGGTGAGTAAAGAGTCTTTTACATTGCCATAAGTTATAAACAGAATGAGGAAGATGGCCAAAAGGCATAGGGGCACTACCCTTGTAAGGGTATTTGAAGCCCTCACCTGGTTTTCAAATTCACCATTCCAGGTTACGGTATAGCCCTTGGGCAGTTTCAACACCTTATTTACCTTCTCCTGTGCCTCTTTTATGGTACTACCCAAGTCACGGCCACGGTTTGAGAATTTTACCGCTATATGCCGCATATTATTATCCCGAAAAATAAATGCCGGCCCTGTCAATTTACGAATATTGGCTATTTCACTTATCGGTATTCGTGTACCATCCTGGGTGGGCACACGCAACTGTTCTATTTTTTCCTCTGTATTTCTTGAATCCAAACTATACCTGATACGCACATCAAATTTCCTTTCGCCTTCATAAAGCTCTGTTGCAGCCTTGCCTCCCAGTGCCATTTCAATTACAGCATTCGCATCGGCGATACTCACACCATACAGTGCCATCTTTTGCTGGTCAAGCTCTATCCTGAATTCAGGCTGGCCAAGGTTCTTCAATATACCCAGGTCATCAACTCCTTGTATATTTTTCAAAACTCCTTTTACCACTCCTGCCAGCGAATCAAGCACCTTGAAATTAGGGCCGAATATCTTCACCGCAAGGGCTGCATTTACTCCGGCCACGGCTTCCTCCACATTATCCCTTATGGGTTGTGAATAGTTGAACCCGCAACCGGGTATCTTTTGCAATTGCCTGTCCATACTATCAATGAGCATATTATCGGTAAGGCCCTTTCTCCACTCTTCTTTTGGCTTAAGGTCTACTTGTATCTGCACATTAAAAAAGCCTTTAGGGTCTGTACCATCATTTGTACGGCCTATTTGCGACAATGTTTGTCTTACCTCCGGGAATTGGCGCAAAATCTGCATCATTTTATCACTGGCTATTTTTGCTTCCGGAAGGCTCACGCTCATTGGCAATTCACTTTCCACCCATAAGGCACCCTCATTAAGCTCAGGCAGGAACTCAGTACCCAAAAACCTGGTGGTAAAAAAGGTAATACTCATTACTGCAATAGCGGTAATCAGGCTTATCTTTTGGTGCTTGTTTACCCAGCGGTAAGCCATCATTATATACTTCTCAAAAAAGCCAACTACCGGATTATGCTTTTCACGTACGTTTTTACGCAAAAGAATACTTGATAGTGCCGGCACCAGCGTTAATGTATAGACAAGCGCTCCCAATAAGGCAAAACCCAAGGTGTAAGCCAGTGGCGAAAACATCTTACCTTCTACCTTTTGGAAGGCAAATATGGGTATAAGGCAGGTAAGGATAATTATTTTGGAGAAGAATATAGCCTTACCCATTTCAGCACCTACCGATTTAAACAAACCCAGTTTCGCCAGTTTATTAAACCGCTCCATGCCTACTTCTTTGGCCCTATAATCTAAGGCCACAAATAGCCCCTCTACCATTACCACAGCACCATCTATAATAATACCAAAATCTACTGCACCCATACTCAACAGGTTTGCCGACATCCCTTTTAGTCTCATCAACATAAAGGCGAATAAGAGGGCCAATGGCACAATTATACCTACTACCAAAGTAGTGCGCCAGTCGGCCATAAATATGAGTACAATAAGAGTTACAAGTATTATACCCTCAATAAGATTATGCATAACGGTATGGGTGGCATAGTCCATCAATACAGTGCGGTCATAAAATGTATTTATTTTCACACCTTTGGGAAGCACATTTTCATTAAGGTCTTTTACCTTTTCCTGTATCCTGCCCAAAACTTCTGAGGGGTTTTCGCCCTTCCGCATCACTATAATGCCTTCTATTACATCATTTTCCTTATCCCTGCTCACCCAACCAAGGCGTGGCTTGCCTGCCTCTTTTACTTGGGCTACTTGCTTCACTAGTATTGGCACATTATTAATCTTGGTTATGATGATATTTTCTACCTCACTAATATCATTTAAGATACCTATACCGCGCACCACATATGCCTGACCATTGCTCTCCAGTACATCCCCCCCTACATTAATATTGCTCTTGGCAACAGCATTATATACATCAAGCGATGTGAGGCTGTATTTAAATAGCAAATCTGGATTTACGCTTATTTCATAAGCCTTTTCCTCCCCTCCAAAGCTGTTCACATCTGCAACACCTGGTACCGACTTAAACTGGCGGTCCAGTACCCAATCCTGTATGGCAGTCAGCTCACGGATATTGAGGGTATTACTGTGCAGGGT
>CANGSR010000281.1 GCA_947456055.1 Chitinophagaceae bacterium | reverse complement strand
CCTAATAAGGTTGCAGCCCCGTTGATGTCCTGAGAGGGGATACCCATGGCATAGGCAAAAGGGTAGAATAGCTTGCTGAAAATGAAATCGAGCGATAGCCCTGGGTATAAATGGCCTAAAATCCAGTTGAGCATGGCTATGAGGGCAATAAAACCCATCAACATAGCTATTACATTCATGGCTATTTTAAACCCATCAGCAGCACCGTGGGATATGGCATCTATTAGGTTGGTATAACTACTTTTTACTTCTAGTTTCACATTGCCAAACGTAGGTGATTCTTCAGTTTCGGGGAATACAATTTTAGAAATTACCAAAGCACCTGGTGCGGCCATAAGGCTGGCTGCTATTAGATAGTCGGCCCTGGCACCCATATTTGCATAAACGATTAATATGCCACCGGCTATACAGGCAAGGCTGCCACTCATTGAGGCCAACAGTTCACTTTTGGTCATGGTAGGCAAGTATTCACGAATCATGACCTGGGCTTCTACCTGGCCCACAAATGCACTTGCTACATTGCTCAATGCCTCAGCACCACTCACCCTCATTACAAATTTCATGGCTTTAGCAATTACTGCTACCAGCAACTGCATTACTTTTAGGTGGTAGAGAATAGCAACTATTATACATACTAAAATAATTGTAGAGGTAATATTGAAAGCAAATACAAAATTAGGTCCTGCGCCATAATTTACCACCTTTCCGGTATGGTCGAAGGTGGCAATACCATAGTACACAAAGTTGGCACCTTCTTTGGCAAATCCTTCCAGTTTTTGCATGCCTTTACCTAGCATCTGGAAAAAGTTGTTCACCATGGGTACTTTTAATACCAAGACTGCAATGGTTACCTGTAGTAACAGGCCGCTAATTACCAGCCTCAGGTTTATCTTTTTCCTGTTATTAGAGAAAAGAAAGGCTATGCCTAAGATGAGTATTATGCCAATAAGCCCTGTGAAACGTTCCATGCTGAAAATTAAAGGTTAAATCTAATAAACCTATGAGAAACTACAAAATAGAGTTATGCCCGAATTGTGGATTCTGTAACTGATTCATAATTAGACTTCGGGGTTTGTCAAAATAAAAAGATGCGGCAGCCTTTGGGGTTACCGCATCTTAATTATTATAGTTATAATTAGTTAACCATTACTTTAGCAATACCTGTAGTATGGCCATTAGAAATCCTGGCGATATACATACCCTTTGCAAGGTTAAGATTGTTTAAAGAAATTGATTGGTTACCAGCTTCCAGGTTCGATACATTGCTATATACTGTACGGCCTGTCATGTCTGATAGAATTACATTGTAATTACCAGCTTCTGATGTAGTGCAATTCATATTGATAGTAGATGAAGTAGCATTACCTAAAACTTCGAATGGTAATGAACCAGAATTATCAACTTCAGTTACTGCAGTTGGAATACCTGTCCATGTAAGAGAGTAATCATCAATAGCTGTAGAAGCACGGTTACCAGTACCAGAAGAGAAAACCAGGGTAGTAATACGGATGTATACATTGCCAGATTTGTTGTCTAAAGCTGAACCGAAATTAGCTGTAACAGTGTTATTACTAAATACACCACCACCTGTAGTCATAGTACCTACGGTAGTTACAGGAGTAAAAGGACCGGCAGCACCTACTGCATAATCAACCAACCATGTAGTAGCACGTGGGCTATTTACATCTAATGATTGCAATTTGAAGCTAAGGTTGAAATTAGAAAGACCAGATGTGTTATTCAAAACAAGAATGAATGCAGCACCAGAGTCAAGATTAGGGTGGGTAGCATTGGTAGGTGATACCTGGCGAACACCAAGGGCACGGTTAGTTAAAGCTGCCTGTGCTGAACAGCTGGTTGTTGATGTAGCCACATCAGCAGATGCATAGTTTTTAAAACCACCACCTACTACATTACTTGTACCACATGTTGTATCGGTGAATACGCCATAAGTGGTTGAAGTGCTAAGTGTTTCTAATGCGCCAATTGACGTATGAGATGAACCGCTATATACACGCCATCCTGTAGGTAAGCCAGAACCGATTCCATCGAAATTTTGTGTATAAGATGAACCAGTAAGGGATAATGTTTGTGCAAATGCACCAAATGAAAGGCCAACAAGACCTGAGAATAGTAGAACTTTTTTCATTGTTTTTCTGTTTTTTTAGTTATTAATAAAAATTTATAAGAGCAATTGTCGTTTTAATTTAAGGGCATCTTGGACCTGTAAATTGTACATCAGATGTATCCCTAAGTAATAATTGCACTGTTGATACATACTGTGAGCAAATACAATAAAGAGTTCCATTTCCCTTAGGGGTAGTTAATGACTGGAATGATGCATATCCGCTATTGTACATTACAACACTAGCTGTATGAGAACAATCCTCAATAGTGCGGCTGGTGCCTGATGCAATTGAAGATGCCTGTGCATAAGGTACATTATTTGATGTTCCATCAAACTGTACGCCTGTAATTTTTACAAGCGTATTAAGGTACTTGTTAGGGTTTGATTTGATATCAATTATTGATACTTCTTCTACAGGAACTACGTTTGGATAGGATGCCTTAATAACATAAGTACCTATCAGGCCAGAAGGGATACCAGTAGTATTACCAGCTGCATCAGCAGTAAATACTATTTCTGGAAGCCCCTTGTAGTTGGTAAGTGTAAGGCCCTTTAATTTCACATATACCTTACGGCCTACAGGGAAATCAGAATATAGGTAAGTCTTATCCATGTACACTACCACACCAGCCTTAGAGTCGTCTTCAATCATTATTTGTTTATAAATATTGCCCGATTTATCATTGGCAACCACTATTCCTGATATGGTAGTATCACCCATTATTCTGGATGAAGCAATATTCATGTTCAAACCCATTGTAGCTATATTTTTAATAGTAGCCTGAACAGGTAAATTGGGATCGTAATTGGCAGTGCTTGGTGGGGCAGTAGGGTCTTGTTTTACGCAAGAATTAATTAATAAACTTGCTGTAAATAGTAATACTGATAAGCGAATGAATTTCATATTTATGTATTTGTTTGTTATTGTTTGGATTAGAATCTAAGTGCGATTGTTACGTGATAATTGATACCATACGCATAGGCGTATTTATTAGGGAATTTGTCAGGATTGTTATTGAGGAAATCGAATCGTAATTGCTCATAACCAGTTGATTTGATATTCTGGTTATTGAGTAAATTATAAATGCCACCATTAATACTTAATAAGGTTCGGTGATTTAGCTTTTTGATATATTTCGATAAGTTGAACGATTTACCACCACTAATATCCATAGTAAATGCCGAAGCTAGTTTTTCCTGAGAGAATATCTTATTCCATTGGGTACTGCCACTATCTACCATATCAGCCGCTAATTGGGTACGACGGTCAGGATTAACCTCAACATAATTACGATCCATGAAATTAAAATCAACATTCACATGCCAATAATTCTTCGGGCTATATTTCAATCCAAGTGAATAGATGGATTGGGGACCAACACCCAGGTAATAGTTCTTAATGAAAACCTGTCTTGATGTAGGGGTCATTGATGGGATATTATCCTGGTAAATAGATACTGTTGGGTTGTCAGTATAGAACGACTGGCCAACAGCTGCTATTGCTGTAGCACTAATCTCCTTAGTGATCTTTGCAGTAGCTGAAAATTCTGTTCCAATTGATCTGGTATTTACACCTGTCATCACATAGTTTACAAATGACTGGATATCTGGGTCGTCATTAAAGAACCTTTTAATAATAGTACTGTTAACATTGTCTGTTACATATCCGGTAAGACGGCTATTAAAGAAGGATGAATGGAAAAGGTAACCTGCCTCCATAGTTTTAGTTTGGTTAGATGATGGATTATTAACTATGAAATCCCTGGTCCTGTCAGAAATATAGGTATAGTCAATCCTCGGCGCATCATTGAAATAACCTGCATTAATGTAAACCGAATTTTTAGGATTGATTTTATAAGTAATACCACCTTTTACCCTGTAATTAGTGAAACTTTGTGTAGGGCTGGTGCCAAGAGAATTATCGGGGAACAGACCATTTTTCATCATACCCTCACGGTTAAAACTTAAGATACCTCCCTGGGCTGCAACAAAGAAATCGAATTGCTCGTGTGAGTAAAGAGCCTGACCCCATAAATTAGCTTTTAATGCCCTTAGGGTATAGTCATAACCGTATTTGTCACCCACTTTTATCAATTTATTAGGGTGGTTTAGGTCATTCTGTACATAATTCGGATTGCCTAAAGAAGTCTGAGCTGCAAATTGGTTATAGTTAACAAAGAAATCACCACCCATCAGGTCTTTCAATTCTTTATAATATTCATCAGTTTGTGAGGTTACATCAAGTCCACCATTTACGGTTACCTTATCGCTAACTACATGTGTAATATTGGTATTGAAGGTGAATTTACTCATGTTGTCAACCGAATTGCTCACAACATAAATAGAACGCTTACCTGTAACATTCTGGCCAGCTACGCCATTTACATTATAAATAGTTTCGAAATTGGTAAGGTTGTCATTATACAAATTATCCCACTGTATCTGCAATAGTTCAGGATGTGCTTTGTACTGAGCTATTAATGCTGCCTGGGCAATTGGGTTAGGTGTTGTTACCCCATTCAAATAATAAGAAGGAAGGTTTTTGTAGTAAGTAGGGAAGGGGCTATAGCCATTGTAAAAATCTATACCTGAGTTTTGATATTTGCCAAACTCATAACCAAACGATGTATTCCATCTTGTATTCTCATTTGGTTTATAGATATAATTTGCAATGATAGCAGGTTGGAAAGAACTGGCAACATTTGAATTGCGCTTTTCTCCATTTTGGTAGCCCCAGTTAGAGTTGAAATAATGTGTGTTTGTCAAATCATAAACTTCATCCACTTCAGCAGATGCCTTGCCTCTAGTAGTTGGTGCGGCATATGCAGTAAGATTCAATTGTCCTTTTTTGGTCACCTTACTTACCGATCCATAAAATGAATAGCCATTATAGAATGTACCAGGTACATATCCTTCCTGAGCCCACCTGTGAGAACCTGATAATGAATAAGCCCATCCACTTTTCTGGATACCTGAATTGTGGGTAACCATTACCCTGTTCCTATATGCCGTATTACTATTATAGTAAGATATGCTAGTGCCCTCACGTTGGTCGGCGGCAGTTGCATTAATATTAGTAGAACCTTTCACTGAGCCAAATGAAAATTCTGATGGTTTAAGGCCATAAGTGAATTCACGGCTACGTAATACGTCATTTAATCCACCAACCTGACCGATTGATGCATAGCCTGATTCTAGGTTTTGCATTGGGATACCATTGATGTGAACATCACCATTGTCATAGCCTCTTGGTCTGAAATGGAATGGGCCAAAAACTACTGACGCTGTGAAAAGGAATGGATCATTATCAGCTACATAAAATCCTGAACTGCTTTCAGTTGTGGTTGTGGTGTTTTCCTCATTTTGAACTGCGTTTTCTTCAAGATTAATAGTAGGGATGTCGGTGCCATCAGCAGATGATTCCTTTGCATTTACATAAACATCACCAAGCTCGGTCTTTTCACTGTTTACATTAACTGTAGTAGTGTCAGATTTAATTTTAAATCCGGTAATGATCAATTTTTGTTCACCAAAGGGCACTTTTTCGATTTCGAAAAAGCCTTCTGGAGAAGCACCTACATCAAATGTAGCTATAGATATATGCACATCTGTAAATGGTTCCTTAGTAGTCTTATTGAGAATACGCCCTTTTACAGTGGCATATTTACCTGATTGGGCATAAGTGTTTATCCCTACCAGCATAAATACAATCAATAAACCTTTCTTTATTGTGTCAAAATCAATCATGAATATTTTATTTCGAGGTGCAAAGATACTAAATGCTTACTTTCAAAATCTTAGGCCCAATTAACTAATTGTTACTAAAGGCAAATGTAGGTATGATATTCGTATTATTGTGAATTTGTCATATCTTTTTTATTTTTCTAAATAATTGATATTCAGCATTATGTGGATTTCAGAATAGGTTTGGGCATAGCTCATGTGCTGAAATTTGTTATTTATATGTTGATAAAGATTTTTTTGATACCTGAATAGTAAGGTGCCTAAATAAATCTGGAAAATATTATCTTATATTTGCAGGTTTCTATGAAACAGAAACTTACCTTTTTATTTTGGCTTTTGCCGTTGATTGCAATCGCACAGCCCCCTGGTTATTATCTTCCTGCTGCAGGCCTTAACCGTGAGCCCTTGCGTGCAGCATTATGTAATATTATTCGTCACCATACTGCATTGTCTTATACCCCAGGCTTATGGACAGCATACCATACCACAGATGTTAAGTCCAGTGGCAAGGTTTGGGATGTTTATTCTGATATTCCTGGCGGAACCCCAGCATATGAATACACAATAGGTACTGACCAATGTAGTGGTTCGAGCCCATCGGGCGAGCATGGATGCTACAACCGTGAGCATACCTGGCCTCAAAGCAAATTTACCAGCGATACCCCTATGCAGACCGACCTGTTTATTGTATATCCTACCGACTATTTTGTAAACAGCAAGCGTGGCGATTTCCCTTATGGGAAGGTAGGCACTGCTACTCGCACATTTACCAATGGTTCTAAGATAGGTGATAATGCATACCCAGGAGCACCAGTAGGTTCTTGTTTCGAGCCTATAGATTCTTTCAAAGGCGACCTTGCCCGCAACTATTTTTATGTGTCAACATGTTACCGCAACGATAGTGCAAAATTTGTATCCTGGGAAATGGCAACCCAGGTAAACCTAAATCCCTGGGCTATCCAAATGTTGCTGGAAT
>CANGSR010000280.1 GCA_947456055.1 Chitinophagaceae bacterium | reverse complement strand
GATGGGACTTGGTGCAAAAAAGAGTATTGCCGTGTGGAGGCCTCACCCCGGCCCTCTCCCATTGACAAGTATGGTTTAGATGGGACTTGATGCAAAAGATCGGATTGCCAATCGGTGGCCTCACCCCGGCCCTCTCCAAAGGAGAGGGTGTCGTATCTCAACATTTCTGACAGTAATTATTAGTTTTACTGATGTGTATACCTGTCATTTTCAAAGAACTTTTGTGCAACAAATTATATACTCCGAAGGAGCGGGTGCCGTTACTTAACGTTTCTGACAGTAATTTTGAGATATGTGGAATTGTACACGTCATTTTCAATGAACTTTTATGCAACAAATTAGGTACTCCTACGGAGTCGTATTTCATCTAATATTTCATTTCTACAAAGCAATTGGCACCTACGGCGTCAATAAAACCTGGGTATCCAGTACATCAATGAAGTATATATTGGCGAAACGAAAATTCGAATGAATTATTCGCTTCTGTATGTTTGTGGAATTGAGATATAAATAAGAGAAAAATGCCTGCGTCACAATGTTGGCTTTAATAAATCAACATTCCTATAGATGGCTATCACCTGTGGTAAGGAAATCGAACCTATTGAGGGGCTTTTCGAAGAAGCCTGATACAAGTGGATTGACTTTGGCATTGTCATTATCACGAGGGTCGAGGGATGAGGACAGCATATAAATTTTATAGCGTTCCCTAACTTTTGAGATATGGTCCTTTAATTCGTTTAAAAGCTCCCAGCCCGACATTTTAGGCATATTGATGTCGAGGAAAATAATAGTAGTATTGGGTTTGGGGTTCTCTAATGATTCCATCAAAAAATGATAGGCTTCAATTGAGTCGGAAAAAATAGTAATCTCCGAATGAGGTAGCATCTCTTTGATGAGCAATTCATTGAGCATATTGCAGATGGGATCGTCATCTACCAAAATAATATCAGGGCTTGAGTTTTTATACATATTACTTATTATCGTTAAAATAGATTCTAATTTCAGTACCTTTATTAACAACACTGGAAATACTAATACTGCCTCCAAGTGCCTCGACCTGGGTTTTTACCATAAATAACCCTATACCATTCCCTTCTGCTGATGTATGAAAACGCTTATATAAACCAAATATTTTATCCCTGAATTTTCCCAGGTCTACCCCTATACCATTGTCGCAGAAAACGAGCTCAAAACCATTTTCATGAATTTGCGTGCTAATATCAATAAGCGGTGGCACATCTCTTTTCCTGAATTTAATGCTATTGGTAATCAGATTTAGAAAGATACTATGAAAATAAGACTTAATAGAATAATATTCGGGCATTTCATGAAAATCAGTTTTAATTACTCCTTTTTCATTTACCAAAATATCTCCCAAGCTCACTTTCAGCTCACTAACCAAATCCTTAAAAGAAATTACCTCTCTCTGCACATTGATACTTTCTCTGAGGTGCAGGATCTTATTCATATCCCTGATTACATTATCAAGCATATGGGCTGACTTAGTAATCCCCTCCATTAGTTCAGTCCTATTTTTCTCGGTAATATTGGGCAATTCCAAAACGCTTGAAATACCCATAATATTGGCCACAGGAGCCCTTAGATTATGGGACATCATTTGCGAAAACTGCTCCAGGCTCTTATTTCTGCTTACTATATCCTCAAGTATAGCCACCCGTTCTTCTTCTGCCAATTTTTGATCAGTGATATCATTTAAGACACCTAAAATGGCTTGCCTTTTAGAACCGGCTATAAGCATTGGGCTCTTTACGACATCGAAATACCTTTTGTTTCCTTTGGCATCTACAAATATGAAGTCTCTCAATATTGTGGCTTTACCAGAGCGGATGACCTCTGCATCATGCTTATTTATGGTATTGTACTTATCAGAGCTGTGTATTTCAGTCCAGTGCTTCTCAACCAATTCCCCGAAGCTCATGCCGAATAAATCGCAGTAGTTCTTGTTGGCATAGATAAACTCGCCATTTATATCCTTAAGAAGAATACATTGGGGAAGCAGGTCTATTATCAATCTTAAATTAGCTTCAGCCTGATTTAGG
Organism: Chitinophagaceae bacterium; assembly: GCA_947456055.1. Taxonomy (GTDB): domain Bacteria; phylum Bacteroidota; class Bacteroidia; order Chitinophagales; family Chitinophagaceae; genus Nemorincola. Next base: position 4,792 of record CANGSR010000280.1, on the reverse strand, counting down.
GCTGCTGCAGAGTTCAATTTATCGGTAAGGTCATAAACCAAGCCATGCATGCCTATTGGCTTACCATCCTCATCAATATCGAAACTAGAATCTGCCCCTATATTTCTAATTTCGCCGTTAGGTCTTATTATACGGTGAAATTTTATGCAATTGCTGAGTGTAAGGGCAGCCTCGTCATCCATTTGTTTTACATACTCCCAGTCATCAGGATGGACACCATTTTTCCAATCTTCGTACTTAAATAAGTTATCACTAGTTGGTTCGAAACCATAAATCCTGCAAGCTTCATCAGACCACTTGGAAATGCCGGTTTTGAAATTAACCCTCCAACTACCAATATGCGCTTTAGCCTCAGCCTGATTAAGAAGCATGGCGGTATCATTCTGATTCTTTATGGCAGCGGTATGCATCTTTTCCAGTTCCAAATTATCGAGCGCATCAGAAATATCCTGTGCAATACCATTCAAAAATTCAATCTGGTCGGCGCTAAATATGGTTTTACTATTAGAATAGACATTTAAAGTGGAATGAGGTCTGCCTTGTTTTTTTAATGATAAAACTAAATATGACCTAAAACCTCTACTCCATAGATAATTTTTCAATTCAGGAGTCCATGGCTCCTTATCAAAACTATTGGACAGGTAGTAGTTACCAGAAGCCATTACTGTTCCCGTAGGACCATTATCATCGAACTTGAAGGTAGTTAAAACAAATTTATCTTGCTCAGTAGCATTATAGTAGGCAATAGGGTTATAAAAATTATTAACCATATCAGGAATACCTACCCAACAGACTTCGAATTTACCAATCTCTACAGCTATGCGGCATAACTGATTGCATAATTCGATTTCAGTCTTAGATTTAATTATAGCCCTACTGATTGCCGAAGAAAAGGATAGTAAACGGATAGTTTGCTCATCTTTTTCGTTTTTCAGCGCATTCTCTTCTTGTGTATTTTGTATAGTAGGTCTTAGGTGAGGTACATCAGGCTGAATAGATGCAACATTTAGCTTTAACTGAAAAGGAATTCCCTTTTTTGAGATACCCGTAAATAATTCAGTAGGATCCAATTTGGTGCTACTCTCTTTATCAAGTAATAGCATTTGCATTAATACACTTTCACTGATATTAAATTCGGGTAAAATCCTTTCTATGAGCATGCCAAGCAACTCATCGGAGGTATAATCGAATATTAATCCAACTCTGGGGTTTGAATAGACAATTTTACCCAGTTTGTTAACAATAAGTATTGCATGCGGTGCCGTACCTGCAACTATTTCGAAAGCCCGCTCTAAACCATTATCAATTAACTGCATAAACTCAATCTTGAACAATTCCCTAATAAATAGCTATAATTAGGATACTTATATTAGGGATAGCAACTCTTTTATAATCTGCAAATTTAATTATCTAACTATTCGCCCAAATCCCTATTGTTAGTAGCAAAATAGAATAAAAAACAATTTACGGTTTTTGTTGTTTATAATATGTGCAATTTAGAAAAGAATAAGGGCTATTTTGTTTAATTTCCTTTATATCGTTTTTGACATTTACCATTTTTTCCAGCACTTATTTTGTTTAATTAAACAAGCAAAAACCAGAGCAAAAAAAAATGAGGTGCCAGTAGAACTAACACCTCATAATAGCTGGCCTAAACAGTTTTTCAGGTAGCCTCAATAAAATAAGAATATTATCGTTTGGTTGTTTTAACAAACGAATAGCATTAGCCTGCTACAGGGTAATCATTATAACCAGCAGCACCAGGGGTATAGAAAGTATTCATGTCTGGCTTTGCTATTTCGAGTCCTTTCTCCATGCGTGCAACCAAATCGGGATTTGAAATATAGGAACTACCAAAGGAAACTAGCTCACACTTGCCTGCATTTAAGTCGGCAGTAGCCCTATCGGCAGTATAGCCACCATTCATAATAACCGGTCCACCATATTCGTGGTGCATAGCAGTAATTAGTTCGGCAGGCATAGCAAATGCCAACAAGTGGATGTAGCAAACACCTGCTTTCTTTAAACCCTTTGTGAGGGCAAGGTATTGCTCAGATTCATGGTCGTCAGGAGTCATGTCATTATACTTATTATAGGGCGATAACCTGATACCCACTTTTTCGGCACCAATAGCGGCTACCATAGCCTCAGCTAATTCAATCACAAAACGATTCCTGTTTTCGGGATTGCCACCATAAGCATCAGTCCTTTGGTTAGAAGCCTTGTTGAGGAATTGCATTGGGAGGTAACCATTGGCAGCGTGTATTTCCACACCGTCAAAACCGGCTTCTACTGCTGCTTTGGCACTGTGTACGAACTCTGCAATAAGCGCAGGTATTTCTTCTGTAGCTATTGCCCTGGGTGTTGTGTTTGGTTGCATACCCTGGGTATCGGTCCACATTTGTCCGGCAGCAACAATGGCTGATGCACTCACCACTTCTGCACCCTCAGGAAGATTGGCACTATGGCTCATACGGCCTGTATGCATCAGTTGCACAAAAATCTCACCTCCAGCAGCATGAACGGAATCAGTGATAGCTTTCCAGCCTGCTATCTGAGCTTCGCTGTATAAACCAGGTATGCGTGCATAACCCAGACCATTAGGCGATGGCGAGGTGCCTTCGGTAATTATGAGGCCTGCGTTTGAGCGGTCGGTGTAGTATTTTACCATCAATTCATTAGGCACATTGCCTATTGCCCTGCACCTGGTCATTGGTGCCATTACTACCCTATTTTTAAGGGCTATCGGTCCTAAATTGAACTCACTGAAGAGTATGCTGTTATTCTGTTCCATCTTTATTGGTGTAAAATTTGCCTTTTTAAATTATGTCCAAATTAGTTCAATTAAATGATTAAAAGCCTGACCATGAGTGGGTTCGCCATGTTTATCTTCTTATTGAAGGATAGGAAGAAAATATGGAGGAGGGAACGCATAATATAATTATCAAGTTTACCGGTAGCCCCGCTGGGGCAGTACCTTTTTCCTGATAATTATTTGCTACAAACAGGTAGCCCCGCTGGGGCAATTGTATTATCCTGATAGTTATTTCTTACAAATAGGTAGCCTCGGCACGGCGGGGCAATTACCTTTTCCTTGCATTTATTTTGTTGTAACTGGCAGCCAGTCACGGCGGGGCAGTACCTTTTTCCTGATAATTAATTGATTCAAACAGGTAGCCCGTTACGGCGGGGCAGTATATTTAATCTTATAGTTCAATATTGGAATACATTTTTCGAATTTCATTACCGATATGAAATAATGACCATTTCTATTTATATTTATGTCATAAAACAGATTTTACACCTTTAATATACCTTTATGAATCTTAGATTTTTGACCGGTTTATTGTTTTTCTTTTGCCTGTTAGTAGGTGAACTAACTGCAATTGCACAGATTATCACTACCATTGCCGGGAATGGCACCACCACATGGGGTGGTACTAATGTAGCAGCTACTTCTATTGGAATTTATGCCGCCATGATAAATGTAGATACCCAAGGGAATATATATAATGTTAGCTATAATTATGGCATACAAAAAGTTACCCCGGCTGGTATAATTACAACTGTCGCAGGCAATGGCACTACAGCATTTAGCGGTGATGGCATACCTGCTACATCTACAGGGATATTTTCTGAAGGTGTGGGGGCCGATAATTATGGTAATTTTTATATTGGTGATGCGATTAACAACCGGGTGAGAAAGGTTAACAGTGCAGGAATAATTTCTACTATTGCGGGTACAGGCGCAGGTGGGTACAGCGGAACCGGCGGGATGGCTACATTGGCCCTGATTCGCTTTCCAACTTCTATCGCACTTGATAAAGCAGGTAATGTATATTTTGCCGATTCTGTGTTTATACAGAAGATAAGCACTACTGGTATAATTACTACAATTGCCGGCACAGGAGTAAGGGGTTATACAGGTGATGGCGCTCCTGCAACCAATGCCCAGATTGCGGGTTGTACTGAGCTAGCAGTAGACGTAACAGGCAATGTCTACTTTAATGATGGTTTCCATTACCTTGTGCGGAAAATTGATACATTTGGTATCATTACCACCATTGCCGGCACAGGCACCTGGGGATATAGTGGAGATGGTGGAGCTGCAACAGCGGCTGAATTTGGGGATGTTGCAGGTGTAGCGACAGACCTATACGGCAATATTTATATTTCTGATTTCGATAACAATGTAATCCGTAAAGTAAACGCAGCCGGAATAGTAAACACCATAGCGGGAACCGGGGCGAGGGCATTTAGTGGAGATGGAGGTCCTGCAATATCAGCTAATTTGGCTGGACAGCAGCGAATTAGTTTGACTCCTAATGGCGATTTATTTATAGCAGATGCACTTAACAATCGAATACGGAAAATTACCCAACCCGGTATTATAATCCGTACTACAACAGATACTATCTGTGAAGGCAGCAGGGTAATATTTACTGCTTCGGTTAGCAATGATGCAAGCACCCCGGTATACCAATGGCAATTGAACCAGGTAAATGTAGGGACTGATACGGCCACCTATGTTACTGATACCCTGCACAATGGCGATACGATTAATTGCATTCTTACTTATGTGTTTGGTGATACACTTAAGAAAATTTCCAATTCAATAATAATAAAAGTAGATTCCCTTCCTAGAGTTAGTGCAATTACTGCACCTGATACTATATGTTTATTAGTTTCTGTTCCAATTTCTGATAGTATAACAGGTGGTACATGGTATTGCACCAATAATAATGCCGGGATATCGGCGGGATATGTAGGAGGCCTGCACGTGGGTTTGGAT
>CANGSR010000279.1 GCA_947456055.1 Chitinophagaceae bacterium | reverse complement strand
TGCTTCTAATGATACTGATGACTATCTGAGAAATGATGTAAGGCATAATTTGGTGCCTGTTATAGAGCAGTTATTCCCTAATGCTGTAGAAAGGGTAAATGAAAGCATAAACAGGTTTGCAGAAGCTGAAATATTGTACACTAGGGCTATAGAGCAAGAAAGGAAAAAACTTATAGAAAAGAGAGGAAATGACTATTATGTGCCAATCCTGAAATTGAAGAAACATGAGCCTATTGCAACTTTATGTTATGAATTGTTCCAGTCATTTGGATTTAATTCAAAGCAGGTGCCCTACATTATAAATCTGTTGGAATCTGAAACAGGTCATTTTATCACTTCGGCTACACACCGTATTATTCATAACCGTGATTTTCTTATTGTCACCACTTTGCCGCAAGAGAGTGCTGATTTTATAGCCATTGACGCTGTGCCTTATAAGGTAGTGCAAGGTAAATACCAATACACATTTAGTATTGAGGATAAGCCAAAGACAATACCCAAAACGGCCAATGAGGTGTATATAGATATGGAGCAGATAGTGTTTCCATTGATTCTTAGGAAATGGAAGATTGGTGATTACCTCTATCCATTTGGTATGAAGATGAAGAAGAAAAAGGTGAGCAGGATATTAATAGATGAAAAAGTATCGATAAATGAAAAGGAAGAATTAAGGGTCTTGGAATGCAGCAAACGCATAGCCTGGGTTTCGGGCATCAGGTCTGATGAGCGGTTTAGGGTGAAGGAAGGTACAAATAAGGTTTTGGTGGTTAGGAGAAGTCTTACAGTTTAAAAGTGGTGGTTGCTTATTTGATTGATGAAAATCTGACCATGTGTTGGATCAATGAGGAAGGCAAATATAAAACCATAAACAGCACCGAAGAAGTGTGCATCGTGGCCTATATTGTCCCCGCCTCTTTTAGCCATAAAGTAGGAGTAAGCCAAATAAATAATACCAAATACTATTCCGTAAATGCCAAGGTCGGTATTACCAAGCCCAATAAAAGTAACTTTGCCCCATACATCATAATAAAAAGTAGCAAATAAGATACCTGATACCCCACCAGATGCACCTAAAGCAAAATAGCTACTATTGTGGCGGTTTTTGAAATATGCAGGAAGTGAGCCCACTATAATAGAGGAGAGGTATATTATCAAAAATACCCAGCGCATATTCAGCATAGTGCAAATGGTTTCCATCTTAGAGCCAAATGCGTATAAGGTATACATGTTGAAGAAGAGATGGCCATAATCGCCATGAATAAAACCGGAACTTAGTACCCTATGGTATTCGTCCTGGTGGTCCATCCCAAATGGAAACAGGATTAGCTTATCCCTGATACGGTCATCATTAAATGCCCATAAGGAAATACCTACTGTAATTGCAATAATAATATTTGTATAACTGAGCAATAATTGAGTGGACTGCATTATGCGAAAATAAACATTTTACACTTCTTTTCATGTTATTGGGTTGTGTTCTCTTGGTATTCAATATTATTGATAGAAAGGCCATTTTTTGTGTTAAAATATGTTAATTAGGGTGAAAAGTAAAGTGGAAAATAAATTTTATTTAGTTGTTGTTGAATTTTATTCAAATTTTCTTTAGCTTTGTATCACAATATGCAAAAGAACCTTCCTCATATCTGCCCAAGTTGTTCATCGGTATTGATGGTGAAAAGCCTGGTATGCGAACATTGTCAAACCGAGGTGTCGGGTTTGTTTAGTATGCCTATTCTTGCCGGGTTTACAGCTAAGGAGCAAGATTTTATCATTGAATTTGTAAAGAGCAGTGGGAGCCTCAAGGTAATGGCCCAGAAATTGGGACTAAGTTACCCTACAGTAAGAAACCTGCTTGATGACCTGATACAGAAAATAGAAACCACTCAAGCAAATTCTAAAACTAACCTAAAATGAAAAAATGGCTTTTTAATCCCTTCACTTACATAGCTGGTGCACAGGCACTGGCTATTGGTTGGGGTATCATGATTGTTACATCAATTATCTGTTTTTTTACCAAAACCCATTTCGATGGGGTGCTAGACCTTCACTATTCAGCAAATCAGGCTCCTTTCTGGATGCATTTGGTCGAGCCACTTATTGATTGGGTGATACTTACCATCACCATTTATGGGGCAGGATTGGCATTTTCGAAGTCATCAATACGTATGATTGATGTTGCGGGTACAATATCATTAGCCAGGTGGCCCATGCTATTTGCTGCATTAATTGGTTTTTTTATCCATGTTCCAGCAAAAATGCAGACCCTACAGGATATTCAAAATGCCTTTACCGCTTCTATGATATTCTTTTCCATTCTTGAATTGGTTTTCAATATATGGATGGTGGCATTGTTCTATAATGCATTTTCGGTTTCCTGTAATTTGAAAGGAAGCAAGTCTGCATGGATATTTGTTGCTGCTATTATACTGTCAGAAATTTTCTCAAAAACAATTTATTTCCTCTTAAGTAAACAATTAAACTAAATTTTTATGAAAAAGCTAGTGCTTATCCTAGGCCTGATGGCCGGGTGCGGGGCTTCATTTGCCCAAACTAAAGCAGATTATGATAGAGAAGTTGGCCGATTTAAAACCTTTTATAATGATGGTAAGGCTGATAGTATCTTCAATATGTACTCCGCCAAAATTCAGGGAATGATACCATCTGATAAAAATAAAACCATGATGGAAGGTTTAAAGAGCCAATTGGGAGAATTGAAATCGAATATATATGTAGAGCAAAAAGATGGGATGACTTATTATAAATCAACCTTTTCTAATGCTGTTCTATCACTTATAGTTCTGTTGAACGCAGAAAATAAAATGGAGAATTTCAGATTTATGCCTTATTCTGATAATAAATCTGGTGCACAGGGTGAGAAGACAAATATGATTTTCAAATCGGGGAACGGAGATATAAAGGGGACATTGAGACTGCCCCAAAAATCGGGTAAAGTTCCAGTGGTGCTAATAATAGCGGGTTCAGGGCCTACTGACCGTGACTGCAACAGCCAGGGTATGGTTACGAATGCATACCGGATGCTTGCCGACTCACTTGAAAAGGCTGGTATCGCAACATTAAGGTATGATAAGAGAGGTGTAGGCGAAAGTGCAGATGCATTGAAAAAGGAGGAAGATTTAAGGTTTGATGATATGATTAATGATGCATGCGGATTCGTGAAAATGTTGAAAAATGATAGTCGGTTTTCAAAGGTTTATATTCTTGGCCATAGTGAAGGGTCAGCAATAGGCATGATTGCAGCACAAAAGACTCAGGCAGATGGATATATTTCTGTTGCAGGTATTGCTGAGCGTGCTGATAAAGTAGTTGAGTTGCAGATTGCTGAAACTTCAAAGGAACTTGCAGCAAAGGCTACAATATTATTTGATAGTTTGGCAGCAGGATATGATGTGAAAAATATAGATGATGATTTAATGAGCCTATTAAGGCCGTCTATACAGCCATATATGAAGTCATGGCTGAAGTATTACCCATCGAAGGAGATTGCCAAACTGAAAATCCCGATTTTAATATTGCAGGGTACAACCGATATTCAGGTAGCAAAGAAACAAGCAGAAATGCTTAATAGAGCTAATCCAAAATCTAAATTAGTCCTGGTTGATGGTATGAGCCATATTTTGAAAGATGGACCAGCTGACAGGGAAAAAAATATAGAAACATATAACAAGTCAGAATTGCCTTTGAGTGGTGGATTGGTATCTAGTTTGGTGAAGTTTTTGAAATAGTTCAATTTGGTTAGATATAATAAAAAAAGGGAGCGATATCGCTCCCTTTTTTCACTTAATATAAATCAGGTTGATTAGTGTTGAACCTGGATTTTGTTGTTATAATTGATAGTAGCAGATTTAACGCTTATTACGTAAAGACCATTATTCATGTTAGAAAGGTCGATTGAATAAGAACCATTACCAGCGTTCATTTCTACATTTGATTTGAAAACTTCACGACCAGTGATATCAGCAACAATGATAGTTGCAGTTTCGTTTGAAGCAACAGACCAGTTAATGTTTAATTTACCACTAGTTGGGTTAGGGAATGCAACTATAGAGTTAGAGTTAGCATTTACATTGTTAACGGCAACAATAGTAGGAGTAATTGTTTTAGATACAGTATGCTGAACAAAACTTGCTCCAGATAAGCTTGGGTGAGTGGATGTAAGATTAATTCCAGTATAATCGGTAGTCCTATAATTGATAGCTTCAGGATGAACCTTGTAAGAACCAGCAGGAAGGTTGCTGAAAGTATATGCACCAACACTATTGGTATAAGTACTTGCCAATTCCTTGTTAGAACCATCTGTAAGGAAAACAATCATACCTACTGCATAAGTAGTAGTCGTACCACGGTTAGCACCAGTAGTAACATCGCCAGATATGAAACCAGCACCAACTGTGGTAGTTCCATAATCCATATAAATGTTTTTGTTAACATCTGCAGTACCTGAAGTATGGTTGATAACATTTGCATTAAACCAATAGAAAGCACTATCGTGGTAAGTTGGGATATAGCCAGTGCCACCTATCAACATACTATCTGTTGTCGCAGCTTTTACACGGAAAGAATCAGTGCTCAAGCCTGCGAAAGAATAAGCAACACTAGCAGCACCACCGCAATAAATGTTCTGGGAGTCAATAGCTGTAAGCATATGTGTGCCTGGGTTGTAATTAATCAACCAAACTTTTACATAACCATAATAAGATCCGTGACTGAAGTAAACATTTCCTGCAATACCATCAAAAGCTGTAACGGTTACAGTGTAAGTAGCAGTTGTAGTAGAGCCACAAGCAGTAACAGTATAAGAGATAACAGCAACTCCTGCAGAAACACCAGTAACTACGCCTGTGGTTGGATTGATAGTAGCAATACTTGTGCTGCCACTTGTCCATGTACCACCAGTAACACCGTCAGTAAGTGTGATACTACTACCAGCTACTACTGTAGTTGGACCAGAAATAGTACCTGCACTAGCACCTGAAATTACAGAAACAGTAATAGCCCTGCTAATAGAACCACCGCATGAACTTGTAACAGTATAGGAAATTGTTGTTGTGCCTACTGCAAGGCCGGTAACAACACCCGTTGTAGCACCAATAGATGCTATAGTACCAGAAGTACTTGTCCATACACCACCTGCTGTAGAATCATAAAGATTGATAGTAGAACCAACACATACAGTTCTAGGGCCTAAAATAGAATCAATAAAAGTAGATGAACCAACAGTTACTACTTTAGATGCATAACAACTACCACCTGTAGTATAGAAAATGTTTACTGTGCCGCTGGATACACCAGTAATAATACCTGTAGATAAACCTGCAGTTGCAATGGTTGTGCTTGAGCTACTCCATGTACCTCCTGCTGTAGCATCAGTTAGCGTTATAGAAGCACCTACGCAAACAGACGAAGGACCTGAAATGGCAGCCGGAGATGCATAAACATAAAGCATTAATGTGTCGACAAAGCTACCAGTGGTAAAGGAAATAACAGTAACACCTGTAGAAAGTGCTGATACGCTACCGGTAGAATCGATAGTAGCTACGGTTGTATTACTGCTTGACCATGTACCCGATATTAGGGTAGAATCATAAAAGTGTACAGTTGCGCCCGTGCAGGCTGTACGTGGCCCTGACAATCTCGACTGGGCAAAAGAAGCGAATTGTACCAATAGGGCTACAATTGTTAGTGTAAATAGTTTCTTCATAAAAATTTGTTTTGTACGTGTAAAATTAATCTAATTTAACGAAAAAGCGAAAAGTGGTGTTTTTTTATCACCATATTAACAAGACGAGTATTTAGTGTTTTTCGTTAGTATACTAGTGGGATATTTTTATTTCTTATGCAATTTATGGTTATTGGGTTTTGTGATAACTAAAAAAGGGAGCGAAATCGCCCCCTTACTTTTCATTGTTAAGCCTAAAGAAATTGATTAGTGTTGAACCTGGATTTTTGTATTATAGGTGGTCGATGCAGATTTTACATTAATAATATAAATGCCATTATTAAGTGAAGATAGATCAATTACCTGATTTCCTGAACCCGAAGTAAAGTTTAAGTTAGTTTTCAATACTTCACGCCCTGTGATATCAGCAATAACTAATGTAGCTGATTCAGAGTTGATAACATTCCACTGGATATTTAATTTGCCATAAGTTGGGCTAGGGAAGGCATTGATAACATTGAAATTGTTGCTAACATTATTTACAGCTACAACTGTAGGAGTAATAGTTTTAGAAATAGTATGTTGAACAAAACTAGCCGCTGACAGATTAGGATTAGCTGCTGAAAGTGTTATAGCTGAATAATTTGTAGTAATATAGTTGATAGCTTCAGGATGTACATTGTAAGTACCATAAGGTAATGTGCCAAAAGAATAATGACCCAGAGCGTCGGTTATTGTACTCATAATTTCCTTATTGGAAGCATCAGTGAGGTAAACCGTCATGCCAACAGCAGGGGTAGCGGTTGAAGTGCCACGGTTAGCACCAGTTGTTACATCTCCGGCAATGAAACCTGCACCAGAGGTAACAGTACCATAAGCAAGGTGTATATCCTTATTGATGTCAGCAGTACCTGAAGTGTGGTTAATTACATTGGCATCAAACCAGTAATAAGCACTATCGTGGTAGGTTGGGATGTAGCCTGTGCTGCCAAATAAAACGCTATCTTCAGCAGATGCTTTAACACGGAATGAGTCGGAAGCAATACCAGCGAATTGATAATGCACACTTGTAGCACCAGCACATGAAATGCTTGATGAATCAACAGCAGTCAACATGTGAGTAGAAGGGTTGTAATGAATCAACCAAACTTTTACAGTGCCATAATAACGGTAACTACTCATAAATACATCGCCAGAAATACCATCGAATGGAGTAACTGAAACT
>CANGSR010000278.1 GCA_947456055.1 Chitinophagaceae bacterium | reverse complement strand
GAATGACAAAATTGTAGGTAAGGAAGTCACCTATACCTTCAACCATGTGACTATGAAAGGTTATGTAGCCTATGATGGTAGCATTAAGGGCAAACGCCCCGCAATAGTGGTGGTACCTGAGTGGTGGGGCAATAATGATTATGCTAAAGGAAGGGCTCGTATGCTTGCTGAATTAGGCTATATTGCCATTGCAGCCGACTTTTATGGAGATGGTAAAATAGCTGAGAACCCTACACAAGCACAAGAATACGCAACCCCATTTTATAAAGATGCTAATATTGGTAAGGACAGACTAGAAGCCGCAATTAAAGAATTGAAGGAATTCCCTGAAACAGATGCTAGTAAAATAGCGGCAATAGGTTATTGCTTTGGTGGCAGCATGGTGCTTAATGCTATAAAAATGGGAACTGACCTTAAGGGTGTGGTTAGTTTTCATGGTGGATTGATGACTGCACCAGCAAGCAAGAGTTCGGTAAAAGGAAAAATACTGGTATGCCATGGTGGTAGTGATAAATTTATTCCGGCTGAAGACATAGCCAATTTCAGGAAAAATCTGGATACTACTGGTGTTAATTATACTTTTATTACCTACCCAAATGCAACACATGCATTTACTAATCCTGATGCAACTGCCAATGGCAAGAAATTCAATCTACCTATAGAATACAATAAAGAAGCTGATAAGAAATCATGGAACGACATGAAAGACTTTTTTAAGACAATTTTCTAGGATATATACTTTAGTAACCAGCCCCCATACAGTGAGATACACTTTATGGGGGCTGGTTTATTTTTATGAGGATTACCATACCCTAATCTATTTTTCATTACTTTGCCATAACAAAACCACCACCATATGAATATTGAGAAAATCGCAAAAGGAATATCGAGCAGTGTATTGGGAATAGTGTTATTATTTGTCATCTGGAAACAACCTCATCCCCAATTCAACATTTTGTCCAATTTCTTTATCCCCGTATATTATACAGTGCTAACTATTGTATTTACAGCATTAATAATCAATGGATTTATAATGATAAACGGGGGTTTGAGAAAAAAAGCCCTTGCAAAAACATAAATCTACCTTCCTAAGGGTATTGGGAATATCTACTGATGTCAATAGATATTTCGTTACCTAATAGTATTACCTACCCATCTTCTTCAATACATCTACATTCCGAGAAATAGAATCCAAATTAACTGATATATCCACAGGCTGTATGTTTTTGTAAAGTACAACGAGATAACATAGATGTAAGGAATAAAATATTCAAACCCAATTTGGCATATGTGCCTATTTTGTTTTTGCTGACTAATATCATTGGCTTTTGATTATCAATACAAGCTGAAAACTATTATCTTTGCGCCGCAAAATATTATTATTTCACTCACAAAATAGAACAATAAATGAAAATTACCGTAGTGGGCGCTGGTGCTGTAGGTGCAACCTGTGCCGACAATATTGCCCGCAAAGAACTGGCTGAAGAATTGGTGTTATTGGATATTAAGGAAGGATTTGCTGAAGGTAAAGCTCTTGATATTTCACAAACTGCATCATTGCTTGGTTTTGATACCAATGTAATAGGTGTTACCAACGATTACAGTAGAACTGCCAATTCAGATGTAGTAGTAATCACTTCAGGTATTCCACGTAAGCCAGGTATGACTCGTGAAGAGTTGATAGGTACCAATGCCCGAATTGTAGAAGGTGTTTGCAAAAACCTGTTGGAGTATTCACCTAATGCTATCGTAGTTGTTATCTCTAACCCAATGGATACTATGACTTACCTGGCCCTTAAATCAACTGGCCTTGATAAACACCGTATTATTGGTATGGGTGGCATTCTGGATAGTGCACGATTCAAACTATACCTTCAGAAAGAATTGAACTGCTCACCTAACGACCTTCATGCTACTGTAATTGTTGGCCATGGTGATACAACAATGATTCCATTAACCCGCTTAGCTACATTAAACAGCCATCCTGTTTCAAATCTGTTGAGTGCTGACCAACTGAAAAAAGTATCTGACGATACAATGGTAGGTGGTGCTACATTAACCAAATTATTGGGTACATCAGCATGGTATGCACCAGGTGCGGCCGGAGCTGCCCTTGTTGAATCAATCATCCGTAACGAAAGGAAAGTATTCCCTTGCTGCGTATATCTTGAGGGCGAATATGGCCAAACTGATATTTGTATGGGTGTACCGGTTGTGATTGGTAAAAATGGCTGGGAAAGCATTATTGATTACAAATTAAACGAAGCTGAGCAAGCTGCATTTAATAAATCTGCTGATGCTGTAAGAAGCATGAATAGTGTATTATCAACTTTGGTTGCTTAATAATCTTATTAAATATCTTTATCAAAATACCCTGTATAATAGCAGGGTATTTTTGTTTTTACAAGGCCATGCTTCATTAAAACATATATAGCAACCTTAGGTTGAGGAGGTTATTGAACTGGCCGGCATTGGCATATCCGAAGCCTGATGGAACCCGATCCATTGGCCTCATGGGTATTATTGAGTATTGGAAACGGGCGTTGATGTATAGTTTCTGATAGAGTTTGTGGGTAGCACCAAAAATATAGTTCAAATCTGAAGTGTTGAATCTGTTTAATTCAGGGTCAATTATAACATATCTGTCTGATTGGATCCATTCATCAGAAGTAATTAGCCTGGCATAGGATATACCTGCTTCAATGTCATAATCATGGTAGATGTAGTGCAATGTTAATGGGACTTCTACATAATTCAGATCCATAAAGTACTTGGCAACGAAATTGCCAAATGCTGGCGACCAGGCTATATCTTCTCCCCTACTACCCTTCTGGCTATAGAGTAGTTCCATGCTTGCACCTAATTTTTCAGTAAAATGCACATATACTACCCCACCTGCATTAAGACCTAATTTATGGTAGCCAAAGTAGGTATCGCCATCTACCTGGGTAAAGTTGCAGCCTAGTATCAATCCACCACTGAACACTTTGGGTTCATCTGATGAGCCTGATTGCCCAAGACAGGTATAACCAATAAATAAAAGCCAAAGAAAATAGATAAGCAACCTCATTCTATCCAAAATTAAGGAATAGTGAGTGATTTTAGGAAAGTCAATAATCCTTAATTAATAAAGACTAGTAATCCACTTTCTTCTCCAGTTCTCCGGTTTCGGTATAGTATTCCCAGGGGCCGGTTTTGGCGTTATGAAAATCGGGGTGTTTGGTAATTACAGCCCTTTCATTGCCTGTTACTGGGTCTACAACTATTTGGGTATCTATTGCCTGAACCAGAGTAGCACTATAAAATCCATTGATTTTCAATTTTCCGTTTTGGTAATACTCCTGATAACTGCCTGAAAGGCATGATGCCATCTCCCCATTATCAACAATGATAGCATAATTGTAGATATCCATTATTTTTCCATTAGGATAAAACTCCTGCCAGGTTCCTACTGGTTTGCTCCTACGATAATAACCGGTAATTTTCACTTTACCAGTTTCGTAGTGCTCGGTCCATTTGCCATCAAGCCAATATTTATCCCCTTCTAATATAAAAGACCCTTCTACAAGCAACTTCAAATTCTTATTGTACAACTTATACCATGCCGCTTCTTCATTGATGCAAACCATATTACTTGTATCACCACTTGCAACATAAAATTTCACAGAGTCATTCTCCCTAATCAGCTTGTTTTCATCATCTGAGATAAATGCAAAAGGGATAGAAACCTGGGCAGACATCTTACCAGTGAAACAAAACAATAAACATATAACCAACGATATCCTAACCATTATTAGCTTTATTTATCCTCTCTCCAATCCAAGAACCACGACATTAAAAATCAATCCTTTTTCTTCTTTGCCGGTTTGGGTTTTACCAACTCATAAGAATGGTCGATAAACTCCTTTAACTGCCTGTTAGTGAGCGAATTATCAACAATTACTGTATTCCAATGTTTCTTATTCATATGGTATCCGGGCAATACAGATGCAAACTCATCCCTTAGTTCGATAGCCCATTCAGGATTACATTTTACATTAAACTGTAGAGGCTGGGTATCGAGGCTTACCAAAAGGAATAACTTACCACCCACCTTAAAAACCAAGGTGCTTTCTCCAAAAGGGAATCCCTCCTCCACATCGGGTTTCTCTATGGCATAAACCCTGATTTCTTCAATGTTCATAAGTGCAAAGGTAAAAAGTATCCCGTCAAAAGAAATGGGAGATTTTGAAAAAAACCATTTGCAATGCCTTCAAAAAATTAAAGCTTTAATACATTGTAGTTTAATCCATCACCTGTCATAACATCTGTGCCTATACCTCCTACAATTGTAGATGGCCTGGTAATTTCCGAAATGGTTTTAATATTAATTACAGGAGTTTTAATATTTACATCAAATGCAGGAAAGGTTTTCAATACCCAGTCCCCTGGTACAGTAGTATTAAAAGGCAAATTCAATGTCTTATCGTAGGGGTAGGCAATATCAGGTGTAATATATATAGGTAGGTGCTTACCTTGAGCTTCACTAATGGCTTTCTCCGTGGCACGGTAGATGTTTAATTTCTTACAATATTCAGGACCAGTAATTGAAGATATAAAAGTGGTATAAATATTACCAATTACACCCACGTAAAGAATAACTGATATTGCGATAGAGACTTTCCTCAACTTACCCACTTCACTAAGTGTATCCAACAATAAAATCATTAGGATAGCCATAGACGGTACAGTAAATGAATTCAGCCTTGGCTCCCCCATTGGGAACTTGCCAGCAAGAAATAAAATGGTCACAACTACAATTAGTAAAACACAATAAAGTCTGATGAGTTCATGAAACCCATTTATGTTTTTAACTACATACTTAACCGAATAATATATGCCAAAAATAAACGAACTCATCCCTAAGATTCCAAAAATGAGCCAAAATATAAGACCGGCACCTTCCTCAGCAAAGAAATTGAAAAAATTGTTCAGAAATGAACCTAGACTAAAACCATCTTTCATCATCAGGTGACCCCAAAATTGATGCATACCCTTATCAGCCATTAGCTGGGCAACATCTATTTTGTAGAACCATAATATACTTAATAGGCTGATTATTAAGGGGAAGCCCTGAATTAAACCACTTATAAATGCTTGCGATGAGGAAAATGATTTATTTTTAAACCTTAGCATTGCCTGAATAAAAATCACAATAAAAACCGGGCTAATGGCTATAGGGTATATATAACTAAAATAAGGAACTATGGCAAAGCTTATGCATAGAATAATATAACCAAACCAATTGATTTTGGCTGCCTTGGGCAATTCTATTAACTCGATAAATTGCCATAATGCTACAAGGCTTAATAATAAGTCCATGGTATATTGCTTAATCTGGACGAAATAATCGGTAAAAGTGCAGGAACTTATGAGAATTATTACGAACAAGAATCTATTAAAATGACCATCAGGAAAAATCCGCTTCATCACCCGCCATGCCATGAGCATGGTTAATGAACCGACAATGAATGAAGGGAGCCTTAAGGAAAAGTAATTGTAATTGAACCAGGAAGTAAAGCCTTTAACTAACTGCAGGTAAACTCTGGGGAATTGCTGCATAAAATCGAGTGGGCCCCATAATTCTTCCGAAGTCTTGAATTTAAGGTTATAAATTACCCGCCACTCGTCAATCCAGAATGGCCTTATCTGAAATACTACCGAAATAATACCCCAGGCAACCATAAATAATAAAGTAAATAGTGTAGCTCTCCTGACAACCTTCTCAGGATTTTTTATTTTAAATTGCATTCAGGCGTTTAAAATTGAAAAACTACAATATTACAATTTTATTTTCCTTTTTTCCAAGCCCTATTGAATCGCAAAACCTCATTATTTACTATTCAATTCACACAACAGGCAATCCAATACAAACAAACCCTACAAAATCAGTTTTACAAATATTATGTTTGCACAATTAATAAAATAGCATGAAGAAAACAATAATTAGCCTTCTGGGTTGCCTTTTCCTATTGTGTTCAATATCTGTAAGTGCAAAAGCTCCTGAAAAAGCAATGGACAATAAATTCAACGCCTATAAGGAGCGGTTCGTTTTACAAATGTGGAAAACCTATCCCTCCTGGGCTACCAGTGTTGGTTTTCACGAATATGATGATGTACTTGTTGTACCAAATGATCAATCAAGGGCAAATGAATTGGCATTTTGCAAAAAACACCTTGATACTTTGAAAAGATTTAAAATAGAGGAACTTTCAGATGATAACAAGACGGATTTCCACCTAATTCAGAATCAGCTCAACAACACTATTTGGAATATAACTGAATTAAAATCGTGGGAGTGGGATCCCTCACAATATAATGTTTGCGGCACCTTTGCCGAGATGCTAAATAGCGATTACGCTAATATCAATACTCGTATGCGTAATTTCTTGTCACGAATGAACAATGTTGGAGCATATTATGAGGCTGCAAAGAAGAATATAAAAAACCCAACAAAGGAACATGTAGAATTGGCTATCGAACAAAATCTGGGCGGGTTGATTGTTTTCCAACAGGATTTTGCTGAAAACATGAATAAGTGCACTGTAACAGATAGCGAGCGGTTTGCTCTATTTGAAAAATGCAGACAAACAATTACTATAATTAAAAATTATACAGAATGGTTGAAAAACTTGCAAAATGAGAACCCACGTAGTTTCAGGCTAGGGAAAGACTTGTATCAGAAAAAATTCGATTTCGAATTACAATCCGGTTTTAAGGTGGATGAAATTTATGCTAAAGCCATTAGCCATAAACAGGAATTACACGAAAAAATGTTTGTGATCACCATACAACTGTGGAAAAAATATTTCAAGAATGAAGGTATGCCAGTGGATACATTGGTGGCAATAAAGCAATTGATAGG
>CANGSR010000277.1 GCA_947456055.1 Chitinophagaceae bacterium | reverse complement strand
CATTTTCGTCCTTGATAATGAAATAGTTAGCACCTAACTGGAACACCTTATTCCATGTAGCAGTACCCCAAACCAAATTTTTCAGCGTGTCAGCAAGACTTTGCCTTGGAATCATTAAGCCATTAGCAGGGATAGTAGTGAAAAAAGGAAGTGCAGTAATATCTGGGATATTAATCAAAGCACCTAAAGCACCTGTGCTAATTGCCAGGTTAACAATAGAATCAAGATTTTTGGTAAAAGCCGCAGTAGGACTGATATCCTGAGAATTGTAATAGTTAAGAATTAATGGCAATGCATTACCTGTACCATTACCTTGACCACCGGCAGTAGCATAGCCTAGCACGTCATTAGCACCCAGCCACATTGTGAAGAAAGTAGGATTCAAAGTACTCACCCTGTATAGCAATTCGTCCATTGGAGTGCCGGCTGTATTATGGTAAAACCTGCTGGCGTATGGATTTAAAGCAGCATAACCAGTCACCGGATAATCAACCACCCTGATACCTGGCACGCCAATATTGTTAATCTGGCCATTATTTACTGTGCTTACATATGGCTTTGCATCGTTTGGATTGGCAACAAAATTTGGATAATCAATAGGGCCTATTGAAGAATCGGCAGGAACACATGGATTATAAGTCATGCCCATTACCTTTTTGGCAGTAGGATACCCGTTGTCACCTTCCAATAATGGTTGAATAAATGAACCCCTTGCGCCATGATTGCCTGGTATCATTTGGAACTGGCCAAACAACATGTTAGGGTATGAGTTGATTTGGCCTGATACATAAAGGCTATTATCGGCATAACCAGAAGTGAGTGAATTTCCTATTGCCAGGTATTGGCTGAAATTTGCATCACCGGCACTTACCTGTGTATTAACTGTAACACTTGGTTTGCAT
Organism: Chitinophagaceae bacterium; assembly: GCA_947456055.1. GTDB lineage: Bacteria > Bacteroidota > Bacteroidia > Chitinophagales > Chitinophagaceae > Nemorincola. The sequence goes on along the minus strand of CANGSR010000277.1, from coordinate 6,019 downwards.
CCTGCAACGAGAAGGGTAAACGCCCCAATTATATATATTTTTTTCATTTTAGTTTCTCTTTTTTAATGGGTATTAGAAGTTGTAATAAATGCCTATACCTGGAGTTATAGCCTGAGTCTTGTAGCTACCATTGAAGTTAGCATAGTTATAAGAACCTTCATGAACAGCAGTACTTGTGCCTTCTAAAGCTGCAAGGATAGTGAAACCACGTAATGGCCTTATTGATGCACCGCATGTGATTACAGCCCTATTACCATCTGGTAAATCAGGAGATACATTACCGCTTGTAACCGGAGTAGGGTCATAAGCACCACCCAGCATTACAGATACAATCCTGCTGATTTTGTAATTAGCACCAATCCTTGGAGTTAATGTATTCCTGTAATGCCTTGGGGCATGCATGTTTTTAAGAGAAGATGTTTGCTGGTCGAAATTGATTCTTAAAGAGTCATAAGAATTCCAACCAGTGTAGCAAAGGTCGAATTGGAGTGTTAGGTTTTCGACAGGCCTGTAACCAACACCAATTGAAGCAACCTGTGGTAAAGGCAATTGAGAATCGAAATGCTGATTAGGGAATGATGTAGCCAATGATGTAGGCACCTTGAATGTAGCAGAACCACCACCAATACTCATATTGATCTGTGAACGGTAGGTAACGCCAAATTGCAAATTCTCACTTGCTTTAACCTGTACACCCAGGTTGAAACCTACGCCATTTGCAGTACCGCTCAATTGTGCAGAACCATCATCATAGCTTGGGCCTAACTGACCGTGAACTGGTAATGCCTGCTTAAGGTCGAGGCTACCAACTGCATAAACAAATCCGGCACCTACAGACATGTAATCATTAATCCTGTAGCTAACAGTAGGCTGGAAGCAAATAGCTTTCAACTGGATATCCTGGATTATATATTTACCTATCCAATCATCATTCCATTGCAAACCAATTCCTGCTGCAGTATAGATACCCAGGCCAAGAGCGAACTTGCTGTTTTCCTGAAGACGACCACCTACATAAAAATTGAAAGGGGTAAAAGATTGTGTTTTAGTATTGGCAGAAATAGGTTGGTTATTGGCAATTATTGAATTACCAAAAGCTGTAGAAGGCATAATCATCAGGCCACTTGCGTAGATCTGGATATTCTTAAGCCTGGCAAGACCACCCGGATTGTAGTAAATTGTTGAGGCATCCCATGGCCATGCGGTACCGGTTCCACCCATTGCAAGCTCTCTAAGACCTTGTAAATTAAGCTGGTAACCCGCCCCAAATGATGTTACCGTTGATAATAGTAACGCAGCCCCGAATAAAACTTTCTTCATAAACTTTTGTTGTTAAAAAATTCAAATAATCAATGCTTATTCACATTAATCGGTTAAGGTATGGTGAAATACCGTTAAAAACAATACCCTTGAAAAAAACACTGCAAATATAAGTGTTAAGAAACGGCAATACCAATGGTTGCGATGCTTATTTTTATACTTTCTTCCTTCATAAGGGCCAAAGCACACGATTCCAATGTTGCACCGGTAGTTAGCACATCATCACAGAGCAGTACATGTTTACCTTTCAATTGTTCAATATTATTGAGACAGAAAGCATTAGCCATATTGTCAATTCGTTCAGCCCGGGTTTTATTAGTTTGGGTTTTTGTGTCTCTGGTTCTCAAAAGCAATTGGTCATTGGCCGGCACACCAAGCATTTCACTAATTCCTTCGGCAATCAATAAGCTTTGGTTATAACCTCGCTTAGCTTGCTTGGCAGGGTGCAAGGGCACCGGGATTATGACATCTATTGTTTTGCCCCAATCGGTATTTTTAATCCTCCTGCCCAATTGCCTCCCCAGGTAATGACCGGCTTCCTTTTTGTTTCGGTATTTAAGTCCGTGAATCAATAATTGCAACAAACCATCTGTAGTAAAATAAGCCAATGAGGTTGCCCTGTTAAATGGAAACCTCCCTGCAAACCGCAAAGCCGTTTCATTATCCTCAATATGGTGGTATTGGGTTTCGGGTAATTGCAAACCACAACTTAGGCATAGTACCTTTTCTCCCTTTACCAAGGGTTTATTACACCCTTCGCACAGTATGGGGTAAAACAAATGGATGATACCAACTTTCAGCTCATTGAGGATGGTTTTCATGACTTCATTTGTTTTAACTTTAAACTAATTGAGTAAGGTGTTCACAACTTCAAATGCTTTAACCTTTAAGCTCATTGAGGATGGTCCTAATGGAATAACTTGTTTTAACTTTTAACCTTTAACTTTTTACTTTTTAAAACCCTGCCTTTTCATAATCATAGCAATAATATCGGCAGTCATATCGGGGTAATCAACTACTATAGGCTTGCCCACATCAAGCCATTGGCGGATGGTGCTATAGTATTTCTCATCCAGGGTTTTAATAACCGTTGCTCCCATTGCTTCAGCGCCAGCAGCATTGCATTGTTGTTCGTATTGGGCTTGCATAGGTATTACCAGCACTTTTTTGCCCAGGTACATTGCTTCCGCTGGTCCTTCAAACCCCGCCCCCAGCAAAACACCTGCCGATGAGGCCATACTTTCTATAAATGCCTTATTGTCAATCTTTCTGATGGTGACATTAGCACTGATAAATGGGTTTTTATTGTGTTTGGAAAAAACCTCCCATTTTGCATCAGGGAATGTGGATAGATGTTTAATAATCAACTCATCGCTATAGCTGGGTAGGTACACCGTGTAGTGTCCTTTATTAATAGGTTGTATTTGCCTTATCTCTTTGCGGATAACGGGAGTAAAGATATTTTCGCCAAATGCCTTGAAATGAAAACCGTAATTATGTGTAGTTGGCGAATAATGTTCCAGTATCATTTTACCCATAGCATCGCCCTTATCAGGTTTTGGGGCATTAGGGTGCAAAACTGCGCATTGGTGGCTAAGGGAGATGCAGGGTAGCTTTTTACGCCTGCAAGCCCATGACGTGATGGGTTCAAAATCATTGATAATTATATCATAGTCCTGAACGGGGAACTCACGGATATCTTTTAGTAATTGGAAAAACTTAAGCTTTTTGGTAGTGGCCCAAAAGTCGACCCCTCCCTTACCTCCAAAAATAAAACTCATCCCGTATCGCTTATACTTTACAGGGTATGGAAAGTCTACATCGGCCTGGATGCCACTAATCAGTACATCCACATCACCATATTTTGCAATTTCGGGATACACATCCCTGGCCCTGCTCAGGTGCCCATTTCCCGTGCCCTGAATGGCAAATAATATTTTCACAGTATGAAAGTAAGAATTTAGGAGAAAATAAAGTGAAATTCATCATTTTAGGGGGAATTAGGGAATCAATATATTCTGATGAATACCTGGCCACAGGGCAAAAGCATTAAAATGTCAAGATAATCCTTGTCAGTTGTAATGGTAAACCCGAAGGGTTGATATTATTATAGACCTTGATTTCCCCAAGCATAAAAACCCCGGAGGGGTGACATTAACATATTATATATGCAATAATATCACCCCTCCGGGGTTTGTCATCGTTTATCATTATTTTTCTACAATAATATCAACCCTTCGGGTTTTGAAATTTTATGCCTTGGCCTTGTTCATCTAGATAGATTATAACCTAAAAAATCATTATCTTTACCAAACTCCGTTGACTACCAATGATTATAGCTAATCCTATATATGACTCAGTTTTTAAGCAATTGTTGAGCGATAATGAGGTTGCACGTGTTTTCATTGGCACAATATTGCAGGAGAATGTGGTGAAAGTTGCACCTATGCCTTTTGAAATAATCTATGACAAAGAAGGTAAAAAAATAGACCAATCCATAAGCGTAGCTATCTTCAGATTAGATTTTATAGCTACTATAAAAACTGAGTCGGGGGAGTTTAAAAAGGTATTTATTGAAATTCAAAAGACGAGGAAGTTTATTAGTCACCTTAGATTTAGAAATTATAATAGTAGACTAAACAGTAGTGTGGGTGATGTTTATGATGAAAGAGGAAATAAAAAAGAATTACTACCTGTTAAAACAATATACTTGTTTGGGTTTGAGTTAAAAAACATCAAAGCCCCAGCCATAAAAGTAGGTCATGAGACTATTGACCTGATAAATCAAAAGATGATTACTGAAAAGGATGATTTCATTGAAAAACTAACCCATGATTGCTATGTAGTTCAGATACCTAGATTTGATGGCAAATTGCAAACCAAGCTGGAAAAGCTACTTACATTTTTTGAGCAGGATTACTTTGTAGACGAAACCGGTGATATAAAAGAATACAATTATCCTATTGACGATGCAGATATAAAACTTGTGGCTGATGCACTTCGTTTTGCCTATACCGACCCCGAAAGCCGTAAACGAATGGAGGCGGAACGTGAATCATTCCGGGTCTTTAATCTTGCAGTTGAAGAAGAATCAAAAGGGATAAAAGAGAAATTAGTTGAAAAGGATAAGATTATATTAGAAAAAGACCAAGCATTAGAATTGGAGAAAAAGGCAAGAGAGGATGCGGATAAAGCTTTGGCTGAAACCTTAAGGGAACGGGCAGAACTTAAAGGGTAGGAAATCCGTTTAATATTTAGTACACTATTATTCAATAATATCTTGCTGATGTAATAATCTACAGGTAGATAGCGATTAATATATCGTTTACTACCAGGGCCAGATAAAATCCCCTGCTGTAAGCGAATTCTATCTGATTTTTTAGCTTATTGTTTCTTTGCCGGTGCATGGTTTTCTATTATTTTCCTAATTATTTCGCTGGTTATATCGGGATAGTCAACTTTGATTTTCTTACCATTTTCAAGCCAGTCTTTAATAGTGCTATAGTGTTTTTCGCTAAGGCTATTAATTACCGTAGCACCCATAGTGGCCGCACCTGCGGCATTGCAGTGCTGTTCGTATTGGGTTTGCATAGGGATTACCAGTACTTTTTTGCCCAGGAACATGGCTTCAGCAGGCCCTTCAAATCCCGCCCCACACAGTAGGCCTGTGCTCGATGCCATACTTTCTATAAAAGCCCGGTTGTCAATTTTTTTAATACTCACGTTTCCAGCCACAAATGGCTCCTTATTATGTTTAGAAAAAACCTCCCATCGTGCAGTAGGGAATTGCGAAAGGTGCTTTACAATCTTCTCATCATCATAAGCTGGTAAGTAAACTGTATAATGCCCCTTATCAACAGGTGTCAATTGCCTTATTTCCTGCCTGATAACCGGTGTGAAAACATTAGCATCAAATGATTTGAAATGGAAACCATATTCAGCAGTAACCGGGGCATAGCGCTTAAGCACCAACTTCCCCATAGGGTCGCTTGACGAGGGTAATGGTGCATTTTTATTTAATACCGCACATTGGTGGCTTACCGAAATGCATGGTAATTTTTTACGTTTGCATGCCCAGGATGATACGGGCTCAAAATCATTAATTACCAAGTCATAATCCTCAACAGGAAGGCTTCGGATATCCTTTATTAATTTAAACAGTTTTAGCCGCTTGGCAGTCTCAAGAATATCTACCCCACCCCGCTTGCCAAAAATAAAGCTCATACCATAGAACTTATACTTTACCGGAAATGACACCGATACATCGGCCTGTATGCCACTTATCAGCACATCTACTTCACCATATTTAGCCAATTCGGGGTATACATCCCTCGCCCTGCTCAGGTGACCATTACCTGTACCTTGTATCGCAAATAATATTTTCAACAGATAAATTTTAGATAATTAACCCTCAACCAGATTAGGAATTGCTACAGACTCAACATTCTTCTTTTTCTCTTCTTTTACTACTTGTGGCGACTGCCTTACATTTAGCTCCAGCATCAGGCTATCCATCATTGCCTTGGCCGAATCCTTAGCCTGCTTCTTTTTATTAATGTCTATAGCCTGAGCCAATGGGTCATTTGCAAAAGTGTACAGGCTCCATTTAGATTCATTATACTCCAGGGCTGTGAGATTTTCAATCCAATCACCTGAATTCATATAAGTAACAGTGCCATGCGGGGTAGCAACCTCTTTT
>CANGSR010000276.1 GCA_947456055.1 Chitinophagaceae bacterium | reverse complement strand
TGCCGGAGGGAAAATTAAAAGTGACATTATAAAGGAATTGATTATGTTGCCCAATGTGGTGTTTACACCCCATATAGCCGGTTATACTTATGAAGCCTTGTACAAAATGAGTTATATATTGCTCAAAAAGCATAGGGAGTTGATTTTTGAGCGCATCTGATACATGAAACATGTGTGCAAAGTGAATATATAAGTGGAAGTCAATAAATATTGAAGCACATTATAGCCTTTAAGAAGTGCTTTTTCTATTCTAAAAATAAATATGTTAAGAAATACCCAAGATTTGTTCTTCAATATTCGTCTATATAGTAGAGGGCTTTAGAGAAAGGACAAGAAAATCACATTTATTTGAAAACTATGTGGAGCAATTTTGGAAAATAATATTGTAAAGCGTGGATTTTTAACAGATTTTTTTACCTTTACGGCTCATTTGCTAATAATTTATTAATACTGGATATGACACGTACATTACGTTATCTGCTTTTATTTATTTTTACAGGGCTTTCCGGGTCCGTTTTTGCGCAGGAAATTTCCGGCCGGATCATTGATGAAACCAAACAAGGAATCATTAGCGCCACAGTACAGGCCTTTCAGGGTGGTATCCTCAAGGGCGGAAATGTTACAGACTACGACGGTAATTATTTTATTAAACCGCTGGAGTCGGGTACATACGATGTATTGATAAGCTATATTGGCTATGACTCCATATGGGTAAAGGGCGTACCAGTGAGTCCTGATGGAAAAACAACTATCAACAAAGAGATGAAGAAACCATCGGTTGGTAAACTGCTAAAAGAAACAGTTGTAGTTGCCTACAAAAATCCGGTAATCAGCGATAACCCAGGTAAAACAGCATTTTCTAATGCTGATATTGCCAAATTACCAACAACCAATGTAAATGATATCGCATCTCAGGCTGCCAATGTTTACCAAACACAGAGAGGTGCTGGTTTAAGTTTGGGTGGAGCCCGTCAGGAAGGTACTGTTTACATCATTGATGGTGTGGTAGTTCGTGGTTCTGCACAGGTTTCCCAGGGTGGTATAGATAATATGGAAGTTATCAGTTCTGGTATACCAGCCAATTATGGTGACGTAATGGGTGGTATCGTAAATATTACCACACGTAGCGTGTCGCAGAAGTTTAATGGTTCAGTACGTTTACAACATTCAATTGATGGTTATAACAATAACCTTGTGAACTTTTCTGTATCAGGACCGCTGTACAAAAAGACAATAACAGTAGACGGTAATAAGATGAAAAAACCAGTACTTGGTTATGCATTGAGTGCTGACTACTATGAGGATCATGACAGGTATCCATCATTCGACCCCCAGTATACTGCTAAAGGGGATGTGTTGAAAAACATACAAAAAAATCCGTTGAAGATTGTATCTGATAATACAGGTAACCCTGTTTACAATAATGCTTCAACTTATATAACATATAGTGATTTGCAATCAGTAAAGGCGCCATCACACAATATTACACAGGAAGCAAGGTTGAATGGTAAACTTGTTTTCCAATTGGCCGACAATGTAAGTATTACAGCAGGTGGTGCTATGAGTTATACTAAAGCCGACCAGTACAATCGTGCTTTGAGTTTATTTGCACCAGAAACTACCCCAGTTCTTAACACCCTTTCAGGCCGTGGTTTTATAAGGTTTACCCAGAAATTTGGTAAAGCAACTGATACAGGCCACAGCATAATTTCAAATGCATTTTATAAGATTCAAATAGATTACCAGAAAAATTATAACTGGGTAGAAGACACCAAATTTGGTAAGAGTATTTTCGACTATGGTTATGTAGGTAAATTCTACGAAAAGAGGTCTCCATTTTACAATATCGGAACAGACTCTGCATCAAAGGCAGTTGCCGTAATATTGGGTGGTACATCAACAAGTACATTTTTGGATAAAGATAATGGTGTGACATTTGTACGTTCTGAAAAGAACCCTAACCTTGCTAATTATACAACCCAGTTATATGATTACAATGGTGGTGTACCTTTTTCAAGTTTATTAAGGCTTGAAGCAAATAATGGTATTGCAAACGGTGACCAACCAAAATTTGCCTACGGTATGTTCTACAGCCCGGGTGCTACCCAAACAGGATATTCATTCGTTAATGCTGACCAGTATGCATTAACGCTTGACGCATCATTTGACTTAATGTTAGGTAAAACAAGGCATGCAATTGAATTTGGACTTTATTACCAACAAAGGGTTGAAAGGTCTTATAGTGTATCTTCAAATCCAAACGGAACCGGAACCGTTTCGTTATGGCAGTTAATGCGTCAGGAAGTAAGTAGTTATAATAACTCAAATCTGGCACTTGATAAGCAGCACCCAATTTTCAGGGTAAATGGTAAATCATTTACGCTTGATGATGTAAAAAATGGTAAAGTTATTCCTGGCCCAAGTGATACTATTATATATAACTATAAGAATATTGGTAATACTCCATTCGACCAGGCTTTACGTAAAAAGTTGGGATATGCAAACAACAGGAGCATCAATATAGATTCACTTGATCCAAGTACTTTTAGTCTTGATATGTTCTCAGCTGATGAATTGTTGAACAGTGGTAATTCATTTGTAGGTTACCAGGGTTATACTTACACAGGCCAGGTACAGAATGGTACAGTAAACTTTAATGATTTCTGGACTGCAAAGGATGCTAATGGTAATAATACACGTCCTTTGGGAGCTTTCAGCCCTAACTATACAGCAGGGTATATACTTGATAAATTTTCATTCAAGGATATCAGTTTTAACATTGGAGTTCGTATTGACCGCTATACTGCAAACACGAAAGTGTTGATTGATCCATTCTCATTAATAGGTGAGAAGACAGTAAATGAAGTTACAGGAGCCCACAATATTTTAAATGGTGGTGTGCATCCTGCAAATATTTCAGGTGGTTATGTAGTGTATGTAGATAATAACAGCTCTAACAATCCAAATGTTATTGGTTACCGTAGTGGTACAAACTGGTACGACCCATATGGTAATTACATCAATGACCCTGCTACACTTAAAAAGTATTCAGGTGGCCAGGCCCCACAGCCCTATTTGGTTAATGGTACAACAATTACCGATTCTAATTTCAATCCTAATTTATCGTTTACTGATTACACCCCACAGGTTAATATTATGCCCCGTATCCAGTTCTCATTCCCAATATCTGATTATGCTAAGTTCTATGCACACTATGATATTTACACAATGCGTCCTACGAGTGGTAATAATGCAAACCCTGAAACTTATTATTACCTGCAGCAGAATGCACAAGGAACAATAGCTAACCCTAATTTGAAACCGCAGAAAACATTTGACTATGAAGTTGGCTTCCAACAGAAGTTGAATGATAGGTCATCATTGACAATTTCTGCATCGTACAAGCAAAGGAAGGATATGATTACCGTTGTACCTTACCTGTATGCTTACCCAACTACTTATTATTCTTATGGCAACAGGGATTTCTCTGCTACAAAAGGAACAGCGTTGATATATGATTTGCGTGCTACCAACCATCTTGCAATGAATATTACCTATACACTGCAATTCTCTGAAGGGTCTGGTTCATCACCAGATGCTGGTAGTGGTGGTTTAACACGTGGCTTGTTAGGAAGCCTTGTTGAGGCAGGTTTACCATACCTTCGTTATAATTCGCCTCAGAATAATGATTCCCGCCATTCAATTTCTGCAAGTATTGATTACAGGTATTTGGATGGAGAAGGACCAATGGTAGGCAATAAATTGATTTTACAAAATTGTGGTTTACATATTATTGGTAAGGCCAGGAGTGGTGAGCCATATTCAAGGTATACAGATGCATCATACAATGTAATTGTTGGTGGTGTGAATGGTGCACGTTTGCCATGGCATTATGGTGTTGATCTTCGTTTGGATAAGGATTTTGCAGTTGATTTCGGTGGAAAGCACAAATCAGGTCCTGATGGAGTGAAGGCAAAACACCCAAGGTATATCAAAGGAATCCTACAGGTTAATAACCTATTGCAAACACGTGATATCTTACACGTATATGGATTTACTGGTAAACCAGATGATAATGGTTATTTGACCTCATCTTATGGCCAACAGACTATACCAGCACAAACAGACCCTCAATCATATATAGATCTTTACAGGATTTCACGCAATTCTCCAGGTAATATTAACTATGCCAGGACTATTAGCTTGGCTCTTGAATTCAATTTTTAATTTAATTAATCAATATAACTTCACAGGTTATGATGTTCACAAATAAAATACGATACGCAGGCGCCTTAACTATCCTTAGTGTTTTGGGTATCGCCACTCAAGTAGGTGCAAGGGAAAACATAGTTAACTCTCATCGCACTAGTGAGTTAAAAGCAACAGCTACGGGTTGCTTACCTGCTAAAGCAGAGTTGGATATGGATATTAATAATATCCGTGCCCACTACATGACCGGTGGTGACATGTGGTGGAATAGGGGTATAGGCGTTGCTGCTTATGAAATTCCTATTAACTCAGGTAAAAGTTCCCAATTTGCAGCTTCTTGCTGGATTGGTGGATATGATGCCCAGGGTCAATTAAAAGTAGCAGGTCAAACTTACCGCCAAAGTGGTAATGATTATTGGCCAGGTGCTCTTGATGATAATGGTAAAGTAACCCAGGAATTATGCGCAGGATGGGATAAATTCTGGAAGGTTGATAAGTCAACTATTAATTCTTTCATACAATTACATAAAGCTGGTGTTGTACCAACTGGTTCATTGTACCAATCAATCAACGAATGGCCTGCAGTTGGTAATAATAATGTTATGGCTGCCAATGGAACTTCAAGATTGAACCTGGATGGCACACATACATATGCGCCATTTGTGGATCTAAACGGTGATGGTTTGTATGAACCTGAAAAAGGTGAGTATCCAGACATCTCTGGTGATGAGTTAATGTGGTGGGTATTTAATGATGCTGGTAACGTAAAACAAATGTCAATAACGGCATCTATAGGTATTGAGGTGCAAACATCAGTATTTGCGTATGCTACCCAGGACTTCCTGAATAACTCAACATTCTGTAATTACAGGGTAATTAACCGTGGTGCCTTAACAATAGACAGTACTTATATTGCTGTGTGGGATGATGCTGACCTTGGTTATTATTATGATGACTTTATTGGTTGTGATACTTCAAGAGGATTAGGAATAGAATACAATGGTAATAATGATGATGGTGTTGGTGCAGGACATCCTGTTAACAGCTATGGTTTAAATCCTCCACAGGTTGCCCTTGACTTTTTCCAGGGTCCAATTCGTGCTGTAACCCGTCCGGGCAAGAGTGATACTATCGAGCGTTTGGGTATGACCAACTTTACCTATTATAATAATGACTTTAGTATCATAGGTAATCCGTTCAATGGTATTGAAATGTATAACTACATGACAGGTTCAATACGTACCGGACAACGTTTCGCATTTGATTATAACGGACCAGGGATACCAAGTAAGGGATATGGTAGTGGCCCGGTAACTAATTTTGTATTCTGGGGTGATCCAGGAGCAACAGGTGATTGGTCGGAGTGTGCATGTGGTAACCTGCCAGGTGACAGAAGGTTCATCTTCTCATCAGGTCCATTTAAATTACTACCGGGTGCTATTAACGATATTACATTTGGTTGTGTTTGGGCTCCCCAGCCAACTGGTGGTTGTCCGCAGACAAATTTTAAAGTAATCAGGAGTATTGATGACCAGGCGCAAGCCCTGTTTGATAACCACTTCAAAACTGTTGAAGGTCCTGAAGCACCAAGGTTGGTTGTAAGGGAATTAGATAGGAGATTGATATTTTATATGATAAATGATTACGGTAGTAATAACTTTGCTGAAAACTATGGTCGTTCAGATGGTACATATGTAGATTCAATTCAATACCACCAGTCGGTTATTAAAGCCCTGGGCCAGAAGAAAAAGGATTCATTATATAAGTTCCAGGGTTACCGTGTATTCCAGTTGGCAAATAGCCAGGTTAATTCTTCACAGATATTCGATCAAACTACTGGTGAGGTTGATAATTCTATTGCCCACGAAGTATTCCAATGTGATATCAGGGATAGTATTAAGATGATTGTTAATTATACTAAGAATCTTGCAATCAGTGATTCAACATCAGTTGCGCAGATAAAAGTAGTTGGTAGGGATAGTGGTATTGTACATAGCTTCGAGTTAACAAGTGATGCGTTTGCAACAGGATCTGATAAACGTTTTGTAAATTACCATAACTATTACTTCGTTGCTATCGCTTATGCATATAACAACTTCGCTAGTTTTGATCCAAGACATCCTGATAATACCCAGGACGCTCCTTACATAGGTAGCTCACATGGTGCAGGAGGAATTGATATTAAGGCAATTGCGGCACTGCCAAACCCTGCTAATTTAGATATGGGTACTGTATTAAATGCGGATTATGGTATGGGTGTTTCTATCACAAGGGTAGAAGGTAAAGGAAACGGAGGTAATTTTGTTCAATTGGATGATGCTTCTGAGACCGAAATCTTAGCAAATGGTTCGATAGATAAGGCTGTTTATAAGTTAGGACAAGGTCCGGTAGACGTTAAAGTAATTGACCCAGTAAAGGTGAAAGCATTGAATTGGACATTACAAATCCTTGGTCCTTCTACTTCTGCTTCAGCTGGTATTTCTACTGCTGGTACATGGAAATTAACAAATTCTGACGGAGATATTATTTACAGTGAAAAGTCTATTGGTTTATTCCCTGTAGCGAATGAGCAAATTATTGAGAAGTATGGTTTGTCAGTATCTATCAACCAGGTACAGGCACCAGGTGCTAATACTGCGCTTGGTAATGGTTACCTTGCTTCTGATATTACATTTGAAGACCCAACCAAACCATGGTTATGGGGTGTTCAGGACCTTGCTGATAGTAGTATGGGTAAC
>CANGSR010000275.1 GCA_947456055.1 Chitinophagaceae bacterium | reverse complement strand
GGGGCAATTTCGTAGGGGGCATAGCAGAAGGTGAGGCCTCGGTCGCTGATGATGAAGTTTTCGGTGGGGGGTATGGTATCTACAAGCAGGAATTCACCTTCTCTACCTATGGGTTTATCGTTTGGTATTTCCAGGGTTTTTCTGACGGCTTTTTCCAATAGGGAGGCTATTTGGTTCGTATCTATATTCAAAACATTTTCGAGGCGGATAATCTTTTTAATTTTCATGTCCAGATTGATATGGTCGGTCATAAAACCAAAGTGATTACCACCACTATAGCCGCTTATGTAATGGGCCAGGGTCAATATGTCCTTATCATTATAAACAGGCAAAATAGTCCTGAACCTGTAGTAATTGGTACCCATTACGTCGGTTTCATCTTGCAGTGATTTGAGTTCTTTTTTGCATTCTTCAATATAGTTTGCCGCAAATTTCTGGGGGAAGTCGTCCATGTTTTTTGCAGCAATACTGTCGTTTTCTACCAGTTTCATCAATGAGGCATTGAGAAATTCAGCCTGGTCGGCTGACATTGTAGCCGTGGGTTTGATACTTACAAAACGGAAGTTGGCTGTGAAAGTCATGTCTTTTACATTGCCTTTTGTAGAGTCTGATATGCCAATTATGTTGAGCTTAATACCATCACGATAGTTTTCTGTTAGTTGGATATCTTCACTTTTATTGGATACCGAATTGAAGAATTTCCCGTAGACTTTTGGGCCATCAAAGCTGATATTCCAAGCCGGGCCATAGTTGTCGCCATCATTTTCCAGCATATCCATTTCACCCAACCAGCCACGGTGGGCCATGGGCATTTCAAGGGCATGCACTATAGATTTATTCACACTGTCTATCTCCAATCGTGACAGGTTAATGATGACACTCTTGTCTTTGTAATAGTATTTACCTCCCGAAATGGGGTAGCCACTTCTGTCAATCCAGTTATATAATATTACTACTACCGGTTCCCCGGCTATAGTACCGGTATAGCGTTTTACCCATGAGGTTTTAAGCAGAGGTGTGGCATCATTAGTAGTTTGGGTATTTGTTGTGCTGGCATTAGTTGAAGTAGATTCAGGATTGTTTTTACAGGAGAAGAAAACAATCAATGGCATTAGAAAGGCAAGTGTGGCCCTAACGTATTTATTCATAATAATTGCTCTTATAAGGAATTGGAGTATTCGTCCAGTATATATTTTTCTTCTTTCGACAGGCTGTTTATTCCTTTTACATTTATTTTATCCAGTATCCGGTCAATTTCTTTTTTCTTTTGGGTTTTAGCCAGATTATAGCGGTCATCTATAGTGGCATTGTGCAGGTGTGTGGTAAAGTAAAGGTTTTCCACAAAAAGCACATAGGGCCGGGTAAGTATGATGTACATAAATATGATAACGGGGAAGGTAATGATGGCAATAGTGGTATAATTATCAAGTAAGGCAGCAGGATGCATAGCGAGTGCAACCAGCATCCCAATTAGTGCCCCACCCAGGTGCGACTCATGGCCTATATTATCGGTTTTGGAGCGGATACCATAGATGGTGTAAATGAGGTAACCCAGGCCATAAAACCAGCCTGCAATGTCTATCGGTATCCCAATAAACCGCACACTCATACCCGGAAATAGGGCCAGGCTGGCAAAAATAATTCCACATATAGCCCCCGATGCCCCTACCGAACCATAGTCGGCATGCTGGCGGTGTATAAATAAGGAGAGTAGTTTGCCACCCATTAAACCCGCCAAATACACTATGCCAAACTGAACAGAACCTATTCCTGCCTCCAACATTTCGCCAAAAAGGTAAAGGGTAAGCATATTGAAAATAAGGTGCGACCAGCTAATATGCAGGAATGCTGAACTGATGAGCCTAACGTATTCCTTGTTCACCAATATCTGGTCTACCCTATAACTGTATTTCTCAAAGAAAGCATTACTGGTAAGTCCTTTCCAGGAGATGTATACATTGATCAGAATAAGTGCATAGGTAAGAAAAGGGATATATGGCATGTGGCAGCAATTAAAGAATTGCCTGCAAATTAAAAATTAATTTGCATATAAGCTTTGAAGGGTAAGCCAATTAAATATTCCTTAGCAATTAAGGGGATTAGATTTTATGTATCTCTAAGTCTTTATTAGTTTTTGGGCATCCTCCCAACTCACTAATTCCTCGGGATGTAGCTTATAATGTTTTTTTCTCGACCTGATTTCATCAATTTGGTATTGAGGGATATCGGGCAATATTTCGATTGCATCTAGTTTTGCCAAGTCTTCAATTATTGCTGCCGCATATTCCTTTTTTATCAAAAGGCGGAAGGTCTTTTGCATTTTTATTCTTTGACTAAAGGTATGAAATATTAGGTATTCAATTGGAGGCCTCACCCCCGGCCCCTCTCCGAAAAAAGGAGAGGGGTGTCGATTCAGGCAAGATTATTCTTGAATCTATATAATCAACATTTCAATTGGAATAAAATCAAAAGGCAGCCACCGAAGTAGCTGCCTTTTAAATATCAATTCAAAACGGTTTATTTATTCATTGTAGCCAGGAACTCTTCATTGCTCTTGGTACCCTTCATTTGTTGGAGCAGGAAGTGCATAGCCTCATCGGTATTCATATCAGCGATATGATTACGCAGGAGCCACATTTTGTTTTGCACATCTTTGTCCAACAACAGGTCATCACGGCGGGTGGATGAAGATGTAATGTCGATTGCTGGGAAAATACGCTTGTTGGCCAGTTTACGGTCGAGCTGTAATTCCATATTACCGGTACCCTTGAACTCTTCAAAAATCACCTCATCCATTTTAGAGCCGGTATCAATAAGGGCAGTAGCAAGGATAGTGAGTGAACCACCATTTTCAATTTTACGGGCAGCACCAAAGAACTGTTTTGGCTTCTGCATTGCATTAGCTTCCACACCACCACTCAATACTTTACCACTTGCAGGGGCTACCGTATTATGGGCACGTGCCAGGCGGGTAATAGAGTCGAGCAGTATCACTACATCATGGCCTACTTCTACCAGGCGCTTTGCTTTTTGTAGTGCTATGGTTGAAACTTTTACGTGTTTATCGGCTGGTTCGTCAAATGTAGATGCAATAACCTCGGCACGTACACTACGTTGCATATCAGTAACTTCCTCAGGACGCTCATCCACAAGCACTATCATCAGGTAGCACTCGGGGTGGTTACGGGCAATGGCATTGGCCACTTCCTTCAGCAACATGGTCTTACCTGTCTTAGGCTGTGCTACTATCAGTCCGCGCTGGCCCTTACCTATTGGGGTAAAGAGGTCCATAATACGGGTACTGTAGTTATTACCTGTAGTAGTAAGGCTCAGTTTTTCGTAAGGGAACAATGGTGTGAGGTAATCGAATGGTACACGGTCACGGATTTCGTCGGGCAGGCGGCCATTGATTGACTCCACTTTCAGCAGGGCAAAGTATTTTTCACCTTCTTTAGGAGGACGGACATTACCCTTTACTGTATCACCGGTTTTTAGGCCGAATAATTTTATTTGTGACGGAGATACATAAATATCATCCGGTGAACTTAAGTAGTTATAATCACTGCTACGTAGGAAACCATAACCATCAGGCATCATTTCAAGCACACCCTCACTGGCTACTATACCTTCAAACTCCAGGTTGAAAACTGGTTGCTGAGGTTCACGGCGTGGCCGGTTGAATGGTGCATTAGGTGTTTGTGCTGGTTTTTCTACCTCATTTTCAACAGATTGTTGTGGAGGCTGTACTTCCGGAGATTCGGTAGGCATGGTAATACCACTACCTTCTTCAGCTTCGGGTTCAGGCTCATTAAATTTCTGGGTAACCACGGGTGGTCGCTCTACATTGCGCCTCATAAATGGCGGTTGGGAAGGTGCAGCCTGTGGGGTTGGTGCCGGTGAAGGCGATGCCAGTACCGGTGAAGGTGTTTCTTCAGCCTGTATTGGCGGCCTAGATTGGTTATTTCTATTAAAAGGATTGGTATCAATATTATCTGGCTTAGCCCATCTTGGATTCATGGGCTGGTTTGGCCCTTGCTTGAATGGGTGGGGGCGGCTTAGTTCCTCCTTAGGTTTCCTTGCCCTACGCTTTTTATCACCAAATGGGTCATTTGCATTATCCTGTGTACCAGTGGTAATGCCTGCTGAATGAAGGATACCCGGAATAGTAGGCTGTGTTGTAGTTTCGCTATTTGCTTCTGTATTTGTTTCAGATACTGTAGCTGGTGTTTCCTCTTTTGGTGCTTCTACAACTATTGTTTCTTCTATAATAGCTTTGGGAGCTTCAATTTCAACCGATGCTACTACAGGAGCTTCAATAATAGGTTCTACTTTGGCAGGAGCTACTTCTGCTTGGATTATAGGCTTTTCAGGGGCAATCTCAATAGCTGCTTCCTGTTTAGGCTCTTCGGTTATTTTAGCTTCCGGTTGGGCTATTACCTCTGGCTTTGGTTCTTCAGTATTTGCTGAAGCTTGTTTCCTTGCAATTGTTGGCTTGCCTGGTTTTCTGCTAGTCTTTGGTGTAGCAGTTTCTTCTTTTGCAGCCTCAGGAGCAGCAGCTTCAGCTGCTGGAGTCTCAGCTACTGGTGCCTTGGGGGGTTCCGGTGCAGGGGTTTCTTCCTTAGGAGCTTCAGGTGTGGCATTAATTATTTCGGGCACACTCACTTCGGCAGTAGCTGTTTCGTCTTCTGCTTTGGGTTTGCGGGCACGTTTCTTTTTGGGCTCTTCTTCGGCCATTTGTTCATTGGCAGCTTGTTGGTCGAGGATTTTGGTGACCAGTGATTTTTTACTCAATGCTCTGGTGTTCTTAATCTTCAGTGAATCTGCTACATCAATAAGCTCCACTATGAGCATATCATTTAGCTGCGAAATGTCGTAAGGCATGCGTGGCTTTTTTCTTAAAAATTATTTTTCGATAAAAAATATGGTTTTTCACTAAAATATCTAAGTGTGTTGATTTGTTGTAGTTAATACGACCTATGAACAAAAGGAATTTTCAGATATTCTGAATGAAAGGCTGGAACAATGATTGTTTCCTTGATGCAAGTTTACAACTGTTTTTGATAATAAAGAAAAAAACCTTTATTTTTTTTGGCCCCCTTCCCGAAAAAATCATTATGAAGCGGGTATTTGCGGAAATTTGATTTACAATTTGAATATTGAATTGTTGATTTTATAACAGTAAGGTTATTATTACTATTTAGATAATCATTTGCAATACTGTTGTTATTTGTCCTGATTGGCTCTTATAAATTCTTTGGCCATTTTACTAATCGTTTGTTCCAAAGGGGTATAGCTAAAGTTTGGAAATGCAGTCAGGAATTTACTATTGTCATAGGCCGATACACTATGGGCATTTAATGCTGTTTCCCTGGTTATCACTTTGTTTTTATTTGTGAGGCCACTTATTAAGCTACTAGCCCTCCAGGCCATCCCGGTTACCAGGTTGTTGGCATAGATTCCAGGTGGTTTTTTGTTCAATTCCTGTGCCATTGTGGTAAAAACTTCTTTATAGGCGTGATTACCGCAACTAATGATGTACCGCTCAGAGTCAAAATAAGATTCCATAAGGAGTACCATAATCTTCACTACATCTTCCACATCTACCCAGGCAGTAACGCCTTTGGTATAAAACGGGAACTCATTATTCACCACGCTCATTAATTGTGCAGATCCCTTGTTCCAGTTCCCAGCCCCTAATATGATACCTGGGTTGATAATTACTGCATTCAGACCCTCACCTATTCCCCGCCATAATTCTGTTTCAGCAAGGTATTTACTCAGTCCATATGCCGAATTATATTGGCTTTCTCCCCATTCTTCTTCTTCGGTGATTAGTTTTTGGGGCTCATCAGTACGGCCAATAGCAGATACCGAACTTACGTAAACCATTTTGGTGATTCCCTGCACCAGGGCCTGGTTTACGATATTGGTAGTGCTTTCGGGGTTGAAGTGCAGCATTTGCTCATGTTGGGCAGGGTCGAAAGAGACCATGGCAGCACAATGGTATACATGGGTAATGCCTTCAAATACTTCTTCAACATCATAAATGTCGAGCAGGTCGCACTTTTTCCATTCTACACCCGGTAGGTTTTTCAGATTATTATCTGGGACATTACCATGATATAAGGCGCGGATTTTCTGTCCCATTGCCGACAAGTGCCGCACAAGATGACCTCCAAGAAAACCACTGGCACCTGTAATTAATATCATTGGGTAAGATACGAAGCCGCAAATTTACATTCCATTTTATTGTGGTGATGGGATATTTTCAAAAACGATACCAGCAATCAATTTTGTTAGGATTGATTCTGATTGGTTTAAACCCTATCACCAGTTTGGATTTATATAAATGGTCACCTTGAATTTGGTAATTAGGCTGAAATCAAAAATAGCTTCAGGGTTGCCTGAGTTGAGCAATTCCTGTTGGGCTTTGTGGATTCCGAAATTGAATTTGTTTACGAAGCCCAATGTTTTCATTGCTTCTGAAATAACAGGGTTCCTGTAATCGCTAATGTTTGGAAAGTTCTCCGGCCTTACTTCCCCAAAAAGTCCACCGGGATTAATGATTTCTATGCGGTTGGTATATTCATAAATATATACAGGCGCATTAGACTCAAAATCACGATGCATGATGGCGTTCATCATAAACTCACGCAATGACCAAAGGGGGTAATTATATAGGGTATCCTCTCTCATCGTGCCATTTCTTACCGGGCGTGATTTTATTAAACTTGATTCAATAAAATCGTCCAGGTTTTTAAGAATATGCAGATGAGGCCCGGTAAACCTTTTTTCAAATAAAACATGGTCGGTCATTGAGACGCCGTCAAACTTTACAAACTGTATATATGCACCCGGAAAATGGAATTGTGGATTTTTCCCAAACAATATTAATCCAGCATTTGTGGGGCAATTATAGGGTAAATCATAAAGACGCAGGGAAGAAACCTGCTCAATAATACTTCTGTGGTTT
>CANGSR010000274.1 GCA_947456055.1 Chitinophagaceae bacterium | reverse complement strand
CTGTAAAAGTGAAAATTGAGTTTGAAAATAATAAGACGATTGAAGGCACCATATTTATCAGGATTAATCATATGGAGTACGACTATGTATCTGAATCAGGTATTGAATTCGATCATTATGAGCGTATTTCAGGGGCAAACAAAAATATCAAGACTCCTAAGGTGATTAGTGAGAAAGTTACATCAGTCGCCTCAAATGTAAAGAAGGAGCCCTGTGTAAAGCCAAAATCACACGCTGCATTTTACGATTTTTACAATAGCCTCCTAAAACATGATGATTTTGATGACGTAAAATTGACTGAAGCCAAAATTGCAATTTTTAATGAGTGCTTTACTTCTAAACAGGTAAATATTACCATGAGTACTTTCCAGAATGAATCAACCAAACTGGCTTTTGCAAAATATGCCTACGATTTTGTGTTTGATAAAAACAATTATGCAATTGTAAGGGAAAGGCTTACCGAGCCAGCTAATTTGGTTTCCTTCGATAAGTTCATGGAGTCTAAGAAGTAATA
This sequence comes from Chitinophagaceae bacterium, assembly GCA_947456055.1. Classification (GTDB taxonomy): domain Bacteria; phylum Bacteroidota; class Bacteroidia; order Chitinophagales; family Chitinophagaceae; genus Nemorincola. The sequence continues at coordinate 6,459 of CANGSR010000274.1, read as the reverse complement.
CAGATTAATTTAGCCCTTTTTGAAATTTTATTGTTGAAGCCTATATTCCTGAATAGTTATGAAATTGGTATTTGAATTAGCCAACCATCATTCTATTTTATTTTAGGTTACATTCCTTTCTTTCAGAAGTTTATTTATATTTGATTATAAATACAAAGCAATGGAAAATTATAATAGGGGTGAGACTGATATCTTCAGGATGGAGATTGATGAGTATTCCAAGGTTACCTTTCTTGAAATGGTAAGATGGACTAAATTCTTAGCCATTATTGGTTTCATTTTTTTAGGCTTAATGGTGCTAGGCATGTTCTCTATGGCATTTGCTGTGGCTGCATTTCCAGGTATGGCTGGTATGGGAGGCATGAGTAATTCAATGGCTGGCCTGGGTGCTGTAGGTTTAGTGCTTATGACCTTGGTGATTATTGGCATGACCTATTACCCAATATATGGCTTGTTAAGGTATTCTACCTTTATGAAAAAGGCTATGATTACCAACAATAAGGAGTTTTTTCATAAGGCAATTGTGTATTTGAAAAATGTATTCAAGTATTACGGCATATGCATGATTATTGTTCTTGGGTTTTATGGAGTTGCCATTATTGCTATGTTAATAGGTGCGCTGGTAAAGTAATTTTCTAGTATTCAGATAAAATAGAAATGCCAACCTTTAGGAAGAGGTTGGTATTTCTATTTTATGTATACCTGTTTAAGCAGGCATTTGCTAGTCAGCGTATATCTTCTCAATTTCTTTCGAAAACTTTTGCTCTATAATTTTACGTTTCAGTTTTAGTGATGGGGTCAATTCGCCACTATCAATTGTCCATTCATTAGCCAGCATTACTATTTTTTTCACTTGTTCAGGATGGCTGAAATGCTCATTGTACTTATCCAGTTGTTTTTGCATCAGTTCCTGAACTTCCGGCATTTTAATAAGTTCATTATTATTAGCGCTAATTGTCTTGCCATGCAAATGCCCTTTAAGGTGTTTGCGTAGCTGGTTAAAACTTGGAACAATAAGTGCACTCACAAACTTCCGCCCATTACCAATCACTATCATCTGTTCAATATAGGGGCTTTCCTTCATTTTGTTTTCCACCGCCTGTGGTGCCACATATTTACCACCCGATGTTTTAAAAATTTCCTTTTTACGGTCGGTAATTTTCAGGAAACGCCCTTCAACCAGAGTTCCTATATCCCCACTATGAAACCAGCCACCAGCCATTGCTGCGTCTGTCAGGTCAGGGTGTTTGTAATAGCCAATCGTAACATTAGGCCCTTTAATTAGTATCTCTCCATCCTCTGCTATTTTAACATCTACATGGTCTATTAGTGGACCCACTGTGCCAAAGCGCCTGTTGTCTGACTCAAACCTGTTTACGGTCACCACCGGTGATGTTTCGGTAAGACCGTAACCTTCCATTATTACCAGACCTGCGGCTGTGAAAATCCTTGCTAATCGCTCCTGGCAAGCAGCTGACCCAACCACAATGGCCTTAACATTGCCACCCAGTGCCTCCCTCCATTTCTTGAAAACCAGTTTATTGGCTATCCATAATTGCAATTGGTACCATGGGCTGCCTGGTATAGCGTTATCATATTGTTTACCCAATTCCAAAGCCCAGAAGAAAAGAGCCCTTTTGATGCCTTTTAATTCAAGGGCGGTATTCATGATGCGCTCGTACACTTTTTCGAGCAGTCTGGGTACTGTGGTGAATACTAGTGGATGTACCTCCTTAAGATTTGGCCCTATGGTCTCCATACTTTCGGCATAGTAAATAGATACGCCCGAATGCAGGTATATATAGGTAACCATTCGTTCGAATATATGGTTCAATGGTAAGAAGCTTAGAGCCTTGCTGTTTTCCTCGGCAAATGTGAATGCCGGCATTGAATCCAGTACATTCTGCACAATATTGTAATGGGTGAGCATTACACCCTTAGGGTCACCTGTAGTGCCCGAGGTGTAGATTATTGTTGCCAGGGTTTCAGGTTTTATCCTGTCTATAACTGATTGGTCGGGTTGGGCATTTTTATTAATGAGTTCTTTCCAATTGCTTACTCCGGCTAATTCATCCAGGCAATATATGTTCTTTAATGTAGGTATATTATGAAATGAATCTTTGAAACGCTCGTAAATATCAGCATTGCCAACAAATACAATCTGAACCCCTGCCTCATAAAGCACATAAGCAATTTCGTTAGGACTGATAGTAGGGTAGATGGGGGTGAGAACCGCCCCGGTCATTTGCACTGCAAGGTCCACAATCATCCATTCAGGCCTGTTGGGCGATATAATGGCGATTTTTTCCTGTTGCAATGGTTCCAGAACCTGGTTGGCAATGCCCAGGGTAAGCAAGCCCCCGGCTAGTTTTTTTGCTGTTTCCCATACTTCTGCCGAACTATAGGTTCTCCACTGTCCATTCTCTTTTGCTGCCAGCATTATTGAGTCAGGAGACTTCATACTCCTTTGTTCAACGATTTCAAAAAGACGTTCTACCATTTTATAAATGTAATTAAAATATTGAAAAGTAAAAACGGAATCCTGCCAGATTAGTCTATGGAGTATTACTTTGTTTTTAATAAGGTAGCCAGCCAGTCGTTTATATCTTTCAATTCTTGGGGTAATATCTGGTGGGCCATATCATATTCATGGTAGGCTATTTTTAGTTTTAGACCTTCCATATAGGTTTTGGCATCACGGCCATTATTGATAGGCAATACATTGTCCTTGGTGCCATGTGCAATAAAGAAGGGTAGTTTTTTGAGCTGTGTGTTGTTGGCGATTTTATCCTTAATCTCGGGCAGTATTCTTCCGCTTAGGGCAATTATGCCCTTCACCTTATCGGGTTGGGTAAGCCCTATGCTATAGCTCATTATGGTACCCTGGCTGAAGCCAAGCAATACCACATTGCCCGGATGGATTTTATATTTTGTTGTGAGCTGGTCTATAAATTTCAGGATGATTAATCTTGCCTTTTCTGCTTCCTCCTTATTATGGTTTGGTGCGCTACCTCCTGTGAAATTCATATTGTACCATGCATATGAATTATCTGATAAGGTAATGGGCGCCCTTGCCGCAACTATTAACTCATCTCCCGGCAGTTGTGCTGCAAGGCTAAACAGGTCAGCCTCATTGCTGCCGTACCCATGCAGCAATAGGATAAGATGTGTCTGTTCAGTTTTCTTAGCAGGTTCTTTCACCAGATATTTCAATGCCATATGCTCACCCATTAGGGGACTCTTATTTTGTGCGTTACTCATTTGTGGGTTTAATCCTGAGATTGATATAATTGCCAATAGTGCAATAATGAATTTGGAGATGTATTTCATTGTCAGTTCTTTCAGATTGTAAGATAGTGAAACTACTTTATTGAAAGTCAAACCTATTAGAATTGTGCCAACATGGCTCCTATTTATTGCTGTGGAATTTTGGCTAAAGCCTATTTTCTTGTTTGCTTTTACCCCGGCTTAAAAGCATGTGTTTCTAAAAGTATAATTAGTAATATTAAGTGTAATTAATTGAATAATAATAGTTAATGCATGATGGAACTCCCCTCCTGTTTTTAGCTATCCCTTACCCAAATTTTTCACGTTACCATTGCATTGTATATTATGGTTGCGTCGCATAGTTTTTTATATCCCTTCCATACGGCTTTCAAACCAGGCTCGCCATCTTGTTTCCTTCCTAAATGCCCACCTAGCCTGCCAATCCACCTTACAGCTTCATTTATACTTGGTGGTTCTTTAGGTATTTCCTTTTGCTTATGTATCAACATATACAATACCACCCATTGTTCATTTGTCAATACTATTTCACAATTAACCTCCGGATTGACTCTGGAAAAATAGACCATTTGCATAATGCGCATAGCAGCTATACTATATATATGGATAGCTTTTTGTAGTGATTCAGCTTGCTTAAGCTGTAACGCTTCTATTTTTGTACCACTTTTAAGTACATAATGGAATCGCTCTATCAATCAACGGTAACAATACCATTTCACACATTGCATTGCATCTGTTACTGTTTCCACATTAATCGTAGTCAATAATTGCCAGTGTAAACTTTCCTCTTGCCATTCTTTCAATTCACTTATTTGCTTTAATTCTATGGCATTTAATTCTACGCTTTCATATTCGCTTTTATTTGCTGTGGGGCGTAATATTTCTGCATGATATTTACGTACCTCAACTTCAATAGCTTCTCGTCTTTTGCCAGTTTTGTCAGGTATTTCTATCGTTACTATCCCAGCAACAGGCTGTTTGGACACCGTATCCCACAAATGGCTGCCATCACTTAGACCTCTATTATGTATACTTCTGACTAATAAATCAGTATTGGTTTCAAAAGCACAAAAAAACAAGTCGTATATATCTGCCCCTCTATCGCATATATGTATCTTTTCTACTTCTGAACCTAAAGTCTTATTTACTTCTGTTATACCTCGCTTCCATTCAAAAGTTTCCTTATTTTCAAATTTTGCATGTTTTCGTTTTTTAGCTTTCCCTAAGTCTTCCAAAGGTCGTGTCCAAGTTTGTTGGTGCAGGAGTGCTCTTGGTATCCCATCAAGGTCAATAGCAATACTGGAATAACACAAAATACCTCGTCCCTCCTTATTATCTAAATACCCTAGACCCTCTGCCTTTAGATTATTATAACTAATGTTGCTCATATCATGAGCTATCAATATCTTATTTGTGTCTTTAATTTGGGAATGACCCCAACTGGCAAGACCTTGTTTAATGGCATCTAGGGTTATATCTTTATTTTTGCAAAGATTATAGGTAGATTTAGCCTCATACCAACTGTCACTAAACCCTGGAATGCTGGCTCCAGGATTCTCATTAATATTGTTTATTATCGTTACAAAACGATTATCCCGACGACCATCACCTAAATCTAATTTTGGAAAATCCTTTACAGTGAGTTTATGCATAAATTTTTTATGCAAAATTATTAGATTTATGCTATTTTCCTACAGCACAAAATTTGGGTAAGGGATAGCTGTTTTTAGGAGGGGACGTTTTGGCGCAGCCAAAACTGGGGTGGTTGCGGTGAGGTTAGCCATGCGTGTTATGCAAAATACTACTCCTTCACCACCCTTTTCATTACCTTCTCACCCGTGGCAGGGTTACTCACCTGCACCATATACACACCGGGCAATAAGGCAGATAAATCTACCTGTTCTGTATTGCTGTTTAGATTGGCTCTAAGCACCTCACGACCGGGCAAGTCGGTAATAGTAAGGATAGTGCCTGCAGCTTGTGCAATGGTTATTTGATTGGCTGCGGGGTTAGGATAGATAAGCGGCTTCATCAATACTAATGGGGAAGGGGATGTTACCAAACTACCCACATACACTGTTACCGTATCATAAACAGTAGCCTCACCACCACCACCGCAAAGGCTTAGACCTATTACATAGGTGGTAGTAGTATCAGGCTTCACCTTTATGCTGGCCTTATTACTGTCTATTTTTACCCCATTTACATACCAGTATACCGGCAAGTAGGTATCCATAGTATCTCCTATTACCACACTATCTACACCACCTACAGGTATGCTATGGTTAGGCCCTGCATTGGGGTGGGCATCACTGCGGATTACACTCACATCATCTATTAGGTACAAGGAATATACAAAGCTAAGTAATGCACTTGAGCCAAAAGTATCCTTAATAACTAACGCACTTGTATGAGCTAGATCGAAAAAATTACCTATTGTAATGTAATTTTCCCTACCATTGGCAATAAATGACCCTTGAATTTTAATCCATTTTGACCACCAGGTATAAGTATATCTTGCAGTATCCATCGATATAGTATCGAACAATATTGTTGTTGAATTAATCTGAGGAATATTCTGTGTTTGCGGAGTACCGTATTTATGTGTTGTATCGATTGTGCCATCATCTAAATATGCGCCAATATTATTTACCGCATATGAAGAAGCCTGTTGTAATGCTACGTAGAATGAAACACAATAAGACTGACCTGCTACTAAATTAGTAGCCAATTTTCCTTGGAGGTAATCCCTTGAGTTTGAATCAGTGCCATATAATGGAGCCAAAAACATTTCAGCTTGTGCCATCCCTTTTCCTGTATGTGGGAAATTGTAACCAAATCCATTAAGTGGAATACCGCCAGAGGCAACACCACAAACATTGCAATATTCGGGAAAACCCCAAGAATAATCATGCGTCCAATCCGGTGGGTTCCAATTCGTATCTAATTGTGACCAATAATTTGCATATTTTATATCGTCAATATGATCTGGACAATGATTATATTCCTCAAAACTTGGATTCATAACCAAATTCACCTGTGCATTGCAAACAGACGCCAATAGTAGTAATATTATGGTGATAGTAAGCCTCATAGCAGAAATGATTATAGTTTTTACCTAATTCAAAAATAATGATTTTCTTTTTAATTAATAAAAATAAAGTTTGTGGGGTG
>CANGSR010000273.1 GCA_947456055.1 Chitinophagaceae bacterium | reverse complement strand
GTCAATCACACTGGCCAATACAACTCCCGGTGGCGGTACTTGGTACTCACCAGCTACTTCAATTGCTACAGTAACCACTTCTGGTGTGGTAACCGGTGCAACTAATGGTAATCTTTCAACCATCATTAGCTATACTACTCCATCAGGATGCAGTACTACTAAAACGATATCAGTTCTTCCTTTGAGCCCTATTGTAGGCGTTACATCGGTATGTCAGGGTCAGGTAATTACCCTTACGGATGCTAATACGGGTGGAACGTGGAGTAGTAGTTCGGCAGGTATTGCATCATTTGCATCTACCAACGGTAATGTAACAGGTGTATCTGCCGGAGCGGCTACTGTTTCCTATGCACTTGCAAGCGGATGTACTGCAACATTTAATGTTACTGTAAATCCTTTATCTCCAATTACCGGTTCGTCGAGCTTATGTTACGGACAGTCTATTACATTGGTGAATACAACACCCGGTGGCGGTACTTGGTTTTCACCATCATCTACTATTGCTACTGTAAGTTCTGCTGGTGTGGTAACAGGTGTAACGGTGCTTAACCTAACAGCTGTAATAAGTTATACCACTCCACTTGGATGTAGGGCAACATATACTGTAACTGTAAATGCATTACCTACTGTAGCATCATTAATAGGTGGTCCATTTTCAGTCTCTGTAAGTGGTACTCCTATTACGTTGACCAACACAACGACCGGAGGTGTATGGAGTAGTAGTAATGTAGCTAAAGCTATTATCGGATCAACTACCGGGGTTGTAACAGGAGTTTCAACAGGTAGTGCTATTATGACCTATATGGTTACGAATGCAGCAGGTTGTAGTGCTTTTGTGGCCAAGGCTATTACAGTAGGTCCGGTTGCCCCTGGGCATTCATCAGCAGCAGATAATACAGTTACTATTGAAGAGGGTACAACGATTATGGTTAACGAATCCAATCCGGCGGGAGCATGGTATTGCGGCGATGGAGAAGGTATCATTACCCTAAACCAGGAAAACGGCCAGGTTGTTGGCATTGCACCTGGTAGGGCTATTGTGACCTATACATTTACCGATGGTATTACTACAACACTGTTAACTACCAGGGTAATCGTTAATCCAAAATCTGTATCAGTAACAACTCCATCTGTATTTGCTTCGGTAATGATAAGCCCTAACCCAAATACGGGTGACTTTACCCTTACAGGTTCCCTTACAACCCTTGTAAATGAAGAAGTAACCTTAACAGTTATAGATATGCTTGGTCAGGTTGTTTATTCAGGAACTGTTAATGTACAGAATAGCAAACTTGATGAGCGTATACTATTGGGTAATACTATTGCCCGTGGATCTTATTTATTAAGTCTGCAGACAAAATCAGAGAAAAAAGTAATGAAGTTTGTTGTAGAATAAATTTTATATTTCATTTAATACTTGAAAGGGCTGCCTCATTACTTTGAGGCAGCCCTTTCAAGTATTATTTATATTAATTATTTGTATTTCCTTATTTTCACTTCCCTATCCCTAGTTTATCGATCACCAGGCTTTCGCTTATTGAAATATTTATTGGTGTCTACATAAAATAGATGAAAATAATTAATTTGATTTTTACCCCAAAAATTACCCATTGGGGCAATGATGGGGCATTGAAAAAGCTCACAAGCAATTGATTGTCAATATTATATGAAAATCATTGCCCCAAACGAAATATTTTGGGGCAATGGGGCATTTGGGTAATTAGGCATAATCACCCCGTCACCCTTATTCCTAATCCTGGCCTGCCGCTAAGGGTTATAATGCCATTATCATACTTAAGACCTTGCGCAATGTCTTTTGAAAGTAGTAGCGGTCCATCGGCATCTACCTCATCAAGCAAGGGCAGCAGGTTGGCTATGGCGGCACTGCCTATTGTGCTTTCGTTCATAGAGCCGCACATCACTTTCAGGCCCAGGGTACGGGCTTCCTTTATCATCCTTAGGGCGGGCGTAATACCCCCACACTTGGTGAGTTTGATATTTATCCCATCAAAGCCATCGGCACATTTGGCCACATCGCCCTCAGTGCAGCAACTTTCATCGGCATAAAGAGGAATGGGTGATATTGCTTTTAGCTCCTTCATGGCTTCATATTCGCCTCGGGGTAGTGGTTGCTCGGCAAGGGTCACATTCAGAAGTTTTAATTCGGGCAGCAGGGTTTTGGCTTCTTCAAAAGTCCAGCCCTCATTTGCATCAATCCTGAAGGGGGCATCGGTATGTGCCCGCAGCGCACGGATGCTGTCTATATCATCGGGCTTGCCCACTTTTATTTTATAAATGGGCCAGGGGTGGGCTTTCATTTTGGCTACCATGTTTTCAGGGGTATCCATACCAATAGTGTAATCGGTAAGTGGTGCCTTATCCCATTTTATGCCTAATAACTGATAAAGGGGTTGGCGGCGTAGTTGGGCAAACAAGTCCCAGCCGGCAATATCGAGGGCCGCAGTCAAAAAATGCTGTCCGGGTATAAGGTGGTGCAGAAAATGCCAAAACCTCTGCGGGTCGGTGAGTGCATAGCGCTCTATCATCCCCTTTTTCGCCTCCAGCGATGCAATCATATCATCTACCGTTATATTGTAATAGCTAATGGCCGGTGCCTCCCCAAAACCAATGACATTCCCCAGGGCCAGGGAAGTGATGAGAGTAGGCTGGTGTGTTTTGGCTCCGTGGCTGGTAATAAACGGATATTCGAAGGGTAATTCGAAACGATAATATTTTAATTGCAGCATTGCATAAAATTGCGACTATTTTTGCGCTTTAAACGATATTCTGTGCCAAAAGTTCCTTTTTGGGTTTTTATTTTAATTGCCATCCTCTATTTCAGTGCCATAGGTGTGGACACTATGGATATTGACGCATCGCAATATGCAGAGATAAGCCGAGAAATGATGAAGAGTGGCGACTACCTGCATGTCTTTGACCGGGGCATGGAATATCTGGATAAGCCACCTTTTCTGTTTTGGGTAAGTGCCGCCAGCATGAAGGTTTTTGGGGTCAACAATTTCGGGTATAAGTTTCCATCCTTATTATTTGCGTTATGGGCCTTATTTGCCACTTATAGGCTTACCAAATTGCTTTATGGTGAGGTTACAGGCCGCATGGCTGCATTGATATTGGCCACCTGCCAGGGTATGTTCCTCATGACTAATGATATTCGCTGTGATACTATACTCATGAGTTGGGTGATTACATCTATCTGGCTCCTAAAAGAATGGTATGTAAAGCAACGCCTGGGTTATCTGCTGGCAGCCTTTGCTTCGGTTGCTTTCGGTATGATGACGAAGGGCCCTATTGCGCTTATGGTACCCATATTCTGTTTCTCTGCCGATTGGTCTCTAAAACGCCTATGGAAGAATTTTATCAAGCCCCAATATTTATTGGGCCTATTGATTATAGTAATATTGCTCATACCCATGAGTATAGGCCTCTACCAGCAATTTGATATGCACCCCGAAAAAATGGTAAACGGGCAAAGGGGAGTATCTGGGCTTAGATTCTTTTACTGGTCACAGAGTTTCGGGCGTATTACCGGTGAAAGCCCATGGAAGAATGCAGTATACCCCACCTTCCTGCTTGAGAACATGCTGTGGTCTTACCTTCCCTGGATAGTCTTGTTCCTACCTGCTATGCTGGTTAATTTTCTCAAGCTTCTTGCCAATCGTTTTCGCCTTTCGGCTGGGCCGGGTAATGAGTGGATTAGTACTGGTGGTTTTCTCCTTACCTATTACGTGCTTGCTTCCTCAGCCTACCAGTTGCCACACTATATTTTTGTGGCTTTCCCGCTGGCATCAATTGTTACTGCCCGGTTTATATACGAATTGGTTGAAGAACAGAAATACCAGGTGTTCTATAAGGTGGCTAAACCCTTGTTTTTAGTAATTTCATGTGGGCTAATCCTTGCATCACTGGCATTGATTACCTATGTATTCCCAGCCCATCCTGCAATGATTGGGGCATGGTTTCTAGGTTTTGGTATATGGCTTTATCTGGCTATAAAGAAGGATTTGAAGGGTAAGATATTGTGGCTGCCTGTTACTGCAATGATTGTTGCCAATGTATTTGTTTCCAATCATTTATACCCCTCATTGCTACAATACCAGCTAGGGTCGGCTATTGGTAGGTACATTTACAATAGCTCTATTCCTACAGATGATATTGCCAAGTATGAAGTTGATGACCCGGTGAATTCCATCAACTTTTATGCCCACGGATCTATAAGGAATTGCAAAGATATTGACAGTATCCGCCATCAAAAGTATATTATCACTATGGATAAGGGCCTGAGTGAAATAAGGGCCAATAATCATGCCTTTGATATTTTGAAAGAAGGCCGCCTGTTCAAAGTAAGTGAGCTTACACCTGATTTTCTTAATCCTAATACCCGCCTCGCCTCTACCAAAAAGTACTACTTTCTGAAGTTTAGGGATTAGTTTTGGTGTTGTTATATTGTAAGTTGAGGAAACTTACTAATTGTGTTGAGTAAAAATACCTATCCCCTCCTTGCTTTTATAATTGCCTTATTAAATCGTTCCAATCAACAGGGGCTGGAGTCCATTTAGTTTTGCCGAGTTTGGATAATAGGGATTTATTGAGGAGGTAATTAATCTTATCCTGCATCAGTACCGGTATTTGAATCAATGAGCTATAGGCTACCAGGTCTTGCCAGCTTTTGGCATTGAAATGATGGAAGAAGGAAGCGAGTAGGGGCCGTGCCTCTTTCAGGTTCCAATAGTGCAGGATATAGGGCGATGCACATTTTACCACCCCGGTTTGCTGGAAGTAAACCGAAAAGGCAAACTGCTCAATGATATGCTTGGGGAAGGCAGGGTATTCGGCATCGGTGTAAGCCAAAACCTCATCGAGCAGATAACGGTAAACGGTATTAAAACCCAGCACCCCGGCATTCCACATAGATAGTTCATTTACAGGACGGCCATTTACCTTCAGGTGGGAGTTATCACGCAGGTGAGCATCTAATTTGGTGAGCATAGGGTTCGACTTGCTGCTTACCAATCCCTCATTCACATGCATATAGAGCTTACCGGCCCTTATATTTTGGAACAGGGAGTCAATATTGTGAGTGAAAATAACATCGGTATCTACATAAAGGATATTTCCGTTCTTGTCTTTAGTAAAATCTTTGAGTAGTTCTATTTTCACCCTGTGTACGAAATCAATCCTGCCACGCCAGGCCTTAATGGTATTGTGGTCAATAGCCCTGAAATAAACAGGAAGGCTACAATCTTTAAACATTTTAAACCATCCCGGATTGTCGGTATAGACCCATATTTGCAGGTTGCTGAGTTGTTCGGGATTGTAGAGGCGGGATAATGAAAGGAGGCAATAAGCGCATTCGAGGAAAACTCCTTCATTTCCATAACATTGGGTAACGATATAGTCTTGCTGGTGTTCCATATTGGCCATTAATCAAAGATATTCTTTTGGGTGCAAAAATAACCATTTGATTTATTTAGTGTAAACATGAAGAATAACAGAATGGGATGCGTTGTTCCGTAGGGCCCCCGGTATTTATAATGCAAAATATAGACTTTTATAACTTTAAAACCTAAATTTGTAATTATTAAAAAAAGTAGTAAGGATGATAAAAAAAATAACTTATTTATTAGGTGCAGGTGCAAGCGCAAATACAATACCGATAGTTAGTCAGATGAATGCTAGGATAGCAAAAATTCAGACTCTATTAAAAGGGTTTTCTACCGGAATGAATCCACAAAATAGTCCGCAAGAATTGCATATTAATCATTCAATTTTAAATTCATGGCAATTAGATTTAAAATGGTTACTTGATGAAGTTGGTTTGTATTTTTCATTAGATACATTGGCAAGAAAATATTATTTAACAGCTAATTTTCGAAATTTGGAAAGATTAAAATGGTGCATAGTTTTATACTTCACCATTGAGCAATTGCTCTATTTACATTCAGACAAAATGGACGAGTTTGAGAAAAAAATTATTGATAATAGATATGACAGTTTTTTTGCCACAATTGGGCAAATAAGACCTGATAAAAGTGTAGAGTTGAATACTAATATCAAAATACTATCTTGGAATTATGATGTTCAAATTGAACTAAGCTTAAAAAGGTTTTTTAATGAACTTTCACTTATAAACATTAAAGACGCTTTTCATATTCATCCTAATAAAAATTCTGTGGATGCAATGGAAAAGCAAATATTTGATTCGAATAAATTTGGAGTTGTTAAACTAAATGGTAATGCAATTTGGACAAGAAATATTGATGAGAATGATATTTCAATTTTTGATTCTTCATTAAATGATGAGAGAAGTTACACTAAAAAGGTAAAAGACTTTAATTACAGAGAAGGTATTGCATACCTAGTAAATGAATATTCTCTATGGAAGAGTGACACTTGGAGTGATAATTTTATTAAATATTTTAATTTTGCTTGGGAGAATAAAAATAAAGACCATTATTCAACTTATAAAGGTCATGATAATATTATTCGTGAGGCAGAGAGGATTGCTAGTGAAACTGAAATATTAGTTGTCATTGGTTACTCATTTCCAATATTTAATAGAGAAATTGACAATCGACTCTTTAAGTCAATGAATCATCTTGAGAAAGTATATATTCAAGATATCGAGCCTGAAAAAATTAAGGCAACAATAGAAAATGCATTCAATATTAGGTCAAAAGGAATTGGAGATAAGAACATACAGTTAAACAGTAATATTAATCAGTTTGTAATTCCATACGAACTAAATCAAGACTGATAATTAAAAGAGCTTATTTACATGTTAAGGTAATCAAAGTGGTTTGCAATCCAACAAATTGATGTTCCGCAGGTACATTCCGAACAAAAAATATCTCCTTATATGCGTTTCCCCAATAAATTGGGGCACATCATTTCCATTTGTTTTTCTACAAAGCTTGCACCCCGATGGGTTGTCCCGGGTTTCGCCGTTGTTGGTGTTTTC